>CAZAMY010000176.1:0-5674 GCA_964485995.1 uncultured Sediminispirochaeta sp. | reverse complement strand
GAATCTTTTTATCCAGCGGATGATCTACCCAGGCTACCGGACGCGTGCGGAGTTTGTACTGGGTCATCAGCTGCGGAGCAAAAAAATGGGACCAAATTGTATATAAAAAAGTCAACCCGACTGAGCGGGTGCGCTTTTTGAGAAGAAACAGCAGAGCATAGAAGACTGCATTTTTACCATCGATACGGTTTTTTTGAGCTTTTTGTATTTCTTTAAGTGATGAAAGCAGTTCCATGATTATGCATGATACGACAGCTGTGAAGGCTTAGCAAGCAGTATTTAGTTGGCTGCAAAGTGACGCCGGACCAGTACCGAATTGAAGCCCATGGTTGCCAGTTTTGTCAGCAGAGGGTCGAGTTCGGATTCATTGATTTTCGGCAGTACCACCCGAATGTGTCCGCTGCCCGAATTCTCGAACTCGGTGTTTAGACCGCGTTCTGCCAGCCGGGAATGCAGCCGGTCTGCGTTCTCCCGGGCGGCGAAGGACGCAATCTGGATCGAATAGTGTGACACCCCGGGGCTGCTCTCCGGCCCACCCTCGGCAGCCGCCTGTTCGGCGGTTTTGAGTACTTCAACCTTCACCGGGGCAATGCCGGTTGCCATCATGCCGATTTCGGTGGCAGCTTTTCTGGATAAATCGATGATTCGACCTTCTACAAAGGGACCGCGGTCGTTTATCCGTACCTGCACACTCTTCCCGGTGTCGAGATTGGTGACCTCAACAAGCGTTCCGAAGGGCAGGGTTTTATGGGCAGCAGTGAGCTGGTTGGTGTCGAATATTTCGCCGCTGGCGGTCTGCCGGCCCTGGAACTTACCGCCGTACCAGGAGGCATAGCCGGTTTCGGCCGAAGCGGCTGCAGCAGCTGCTAACAGCAGCAGAATCTGGACAAAAAGTATCAGTTTTTTCACGCTTCCCCCATGCTGTTATTTCGGCGTGTTTTCATTCTAACTATAATGCTTCCATTGAACAAGCGCCGCTTTATCGGTACAATGTACGGCTATGAAGGGAAATACATATCATTGGGCAGATACTACTGCCGAAAAAATAGTCCGCCAGAAGGGCGAAAAGGATACCTATGTTTGTGCGTCGGGGATTACCCCGTCCGGTACCGTACACATCGGTAATTTTCGCGAGATTATTTCAGTAGAACTCACCGTACGGGCCCTGCGCGATCAGGGCAAGAATGTACGTTTTATTTACTCATGGGACGATTACGATGTATTTCGGAAGGTTCCCAAAAATATGCCGAACCAGGAGCTGTTAACCGGGTATCTCCGTAAACCCATTACCATCGTGCCGGATACCGAGAGCGGTTACTCCAGCTACGCCGAATCGAATGAAAAGGCCCTGGAAAAACTGCTGCCGGAGGTGGGAGTGGAACCCGAGTACATCTATCAGGCCCAGCGCTATCGCAGCTCCTTCTACGCCGAGGGCATCCGCACTGCCCTGGAGCAGCGAGATACCATCCGGGCTATCCTCAATGAGCACCGCACCCAACCGCTGCCGGAGGACTGGTGGCCGGTGTCGGTGTTCAGCACCTTTACCGACCGCGACAACACCACCGTGCTCGGCTGGGACGGCGAGTGGGGTGTGACCTACCGCTGCGAGGACACCGGCAAAGAGGAGACCCTCGACCTGCGCGAGACCAGTGCGGTCAAGCTGCCCTGGCGGGTGGACTGGCCGATGCGCTGGAAGCATGAAGGGGTCGACTTCGAGCCGGCTGGCAAGGACCATCACTCCGAAGGCGGCTCCTTCGATACTGGCCGCAAGATAGTAAAAGATGTGTACGGCGGCGAGGCTCCGGTGACCTTTCAGTACGATTTTATCCGCATCAAGGGCCGGGGTGGAAAAATTAGTTCTTCAACCGGCGAAGTGGTTGGTCTGCCGGAGGTGCTGGAGATCTATCAGCCGGAAGTGATCCGCTACCTGTTTGCCGGCACCCGGCCGAACAGCGAGTTCGCCATTTCATTCGACCTGGATGTGCTCAAAATATATGAGGACTACGACAAGTGCGAGCGGATCTACTTCGGCGAGCAGGAAGTGGGCGAGAAGAAGCGGCAGAAAGAGAGCCGTATCTACGAGCTGTCGCAGGTGCACGGTGTGCCGCCGAAAATGCCGGTGCAGGTGCCCTTTCGTCATCTGTGCAACCTCCTGCAGATCAACGGCGGCGATGTGGACAGCGTGCTGGCGCAGTTCGACCTGGACGCGGAGCAGCTGCGCCGTATGAAGGTACGGGCAGAGTGTGCCTGGAACTGGATTACCCGCTTTAGCCCGGAGGATTTTCGCTTTCGTCTGCAGACCGCCGAAGATCCGAAGGTTGAGACGGATGCACAGCAGCTGCGGCTGCTGCAGGCCCTCAAGACTGAGGTGGAGAAGCTGGACGGGCACGATGAAAAGAGTTTTGGAACCGCAATTTACGACATCGCCCGGGCGGAGGAAATTGAACCGAAAGAGCTGTTCGCTCTGGTCTACCAGGTGCTGATCGGCAAAGAGAAGGGGCCGCGGCTGGCCGGCTTTATTATGACGGTGGGCAAGCAGAAAGTGCTGGAGATTCTCGCGCGCTACGTGTAGGGATTTGTGGGCCGGCCGGGGATGTCGGCCCATGAGGCCGGCCTGTATCTCAGTGAATCAGCTTTTCGAGCAGCCCGTCCCGGCTCCGCCACTTGGGATCGACTTTTACCCGCAGATCGAGTTTTATGGCGTACGGAAACAGCTTCGCAAGTTCCCGTTCAGCGGATACTCTGATCTGTTTGATCATGCTGCCCTGTTTGCCTACAAGTATTCCTTTTTGTGACTCCCGCTCAACATAGATAACCGCCCGCGCCCATAACAAATGGCGCTCCTCCTGCATCTCCATATCGGCGATTTCCACATACAGGGCGTGGGGCAGCTCCTCGCGCACCCGGTTCACTGCCTGTTCGCGGATGATTTCGGTAATGCGGAACTCCGGGTCCTGGTCGGTGTAGTACTCCTCCGGATACATCAGTTCGCCTTCGGGAGACTGCAGAAACAGTCCGGCTATCAGATCTTTTACCCCAAAGCCGTTGAGAGCCGAGATAGGGTAGGCCAGGGAATGGGGCAGCAGTTCGGCTACCTTCTGCTGTACCTCCGCCAGCCTGGGCGGGTTGAGGTCGGTTTTATTGATAGCCGTTATGACCGGCTTGCCAGAGTCTGCCAGCACCTGCATCAACTGGGTCTCTTCCGGCCCCGGGGCCCGGCGCGGGTCGAGTACATACAAAATGACATCCGATTCCTCCAGGGTCGACTGTGCCAGCTGTTTCAGGTAGCGGTTGAACTTCTGCTGCGAGTTGTGATAACCGGGGGTGTCGAGAAAGACCATCTGCCCCCGCTCCTCCGAGAGTATTCCGCGTATAGTGTTACGGGTGGTCTGCGGCGACGGGGCGGTGATAGAAACCTTGTGCCCGCAGATATAATTCAATAATGTCGATTTTCCCGAAGAGGGGCGACCGACGACGGCGATGAGTCCTGATTTCATAGCCCCATTGTAGTGGGAAATTGGAAAAACGGCAATTCGACGATGTATAAAATTGCTGTAGGCGGACTTTTCTTATTTCCGGTTTGTTAGTATACTTGGTAACACGCACATTTAGAAAACTATTGAGGTACTTATGATAACGAGCGAATACCGATTAGAAGAAGAAGAGAAGAACGAGGAAAAAAAGCCGGGGCAGGAGTTGCTGGTCGAACGGATGATGGAAGCCCGCACCATACTTCTGTCCGGGGAAATCAATAAAGAGCTGGCTGAACGGGTAATCCGGCAGCTGATCCTGCTCGAATCGAAGAGTGATGAGCCGATCAAGGTGTTTATCGACTCCCCCGGAGGAGATGCCGATGCCGGTTTTGCCATATACGATATGATGCGCTTCATCAAGCCCGAAGTCTACATTGTAGGAATGGGACTCGTGGCCAGCGCTGCGGCCATCATCCTGCTGGCTGCACCCAAGGAACGTAGAATAGCACTGCCCAATTCCCATTACCTGATCCATCAGCCCCTCAGCGGTATCCGCGGGGTGGCTACCGAAATCGAGATTCACGCCAAGGAACTCGAAAAGCTGCGAGCGAAAATAAACAAGCTCATCAGCGACGAGACCGGCCGGGCGGTAGAAAAGGTCGAAAAAGAGACCGACCGCGACTACTGGCTCAACGCCGAGGAGGCTCAGGAATACGGGCTGATTTCACGCATCGTTAAATCCCGGGACGAGCTGGGAGTGTAATCAACGCCAGTAATGTTGAGAAAAATTGAAGCAGACGGGCAGCCTGCCACTCTATAAATGGTAGGAGGCTCGTATGAAAAGCATTGGAAGGGGCCCCATTCGGGGCCTTTTTTCTTGTATGGGTTCTTATGTGTGGCCGGCCCTGGCAGCGGCGGCCGGGTTGCAGCTGCTGTGTTCCTGCAGCGGTTGTTCGCTGGCTGTGTACTCTGCGCCCCGTGAAATATCAATACTCAGCTACAATGTGCAGAATCTCTTTGATGATGTGCACGACGGCAGTGAATATTACGACTACGACCCGTACGGAGACGAGTGGAACTCGGAGCTGTTTCACCTGAAGCTGCTGCAGCTCTCCGATGTGTTGACCCGGTACCCGGAGGGCGGTGCGGATATAGTGCTGTTGCAGGAAGTAGAGAATGAAAATGCGTTGCAGACACTGGTCAGTTATTATCTGAAGGGCTGCGGGTATCACTACAGCTGTGTAACCGGGGGAACCGAGTCGGCAGTGAATACTGCCGTGCTCAGTCGATACCCCATCGAAGCGCTGCGGGCGCACTCGGTAAGCCTCGAGGGGAGTATTGCCGGGCGGCCCATTCTGGAGAGCAGTATAAGTGTCGGCGGCCATCTGTTGCGGCTGTTCAACTGCCATTGGAAGTCGAAGTCGGGGGGTGCTGCCGAAACAGAGACAATGCGCCGTGCCGCCGCCGCCGTGCTCTCCGGGCGCCTGCGTGAAATTGTGCAGCAGCATCCTGCGACTGCAATTATCACTGCCGGTGATCTGAACGAGTGCATCGACGAGTGGCAGCGTATCGAAGGGGCCTATCTGACGGCCCTGCTCCCGCTGGATCAGTACAGAAGCCTAACAGCGGAAGAGAGGCGTCGCAGCATCGGGGTTACCGGAGATTCGGAGGCCGCGCAGCTGGGCGCTGAGCAGGTTGTACTGGTCTCTCCGTGGTTGGACGCTTCCCGGAATGACAGCGATCAGCTTGCCGGCAGCTATGCCTTCAGAGGGGAGTGGGAGAGCATTGATCACTTTCTGCTGGCCCCGTCGCTGTACGACGGCCGGGGCTTAGAGTTTGAGACCTTCCGTGTAATCGCTAATGAATCCTTATTGAATAACGAGGGATACCCGCTGCGCTGGATCTCTGATGTGGGAACCGGCTACTCCGACCACCTGCCGATTCTGCTGCAGTGCCGCCTGGACTCGTAGAGGCACCGTCTGCAGGCTGTTACTCTTGCCGGTGGTCTTCTATCCGCTTCACCAAGTTGTCGATTCTGCGGTACCGGGTGAGCAGGGAATCGAACATGCGGGTATAGTTCTTCAGATGGGTCGAAGCGGTGGCCATCTCTTTGTCGAAGGCTGCCATCTCCTGTTGCACTTCAGACAGACGAGAGATTATCTCTTCGGCCTGCTTCGGAAAGTTGAAGCCCCGCAGCCCGT
>CAZAMY010000175.1:0-5701 GCA_964485995.1 uncultured Sediminispirochaeta sp. | reverse complement strand
TGGACAATGGATATCAGACTGAAAGAAATAGCCGAATCTATGGATTTAGGGCTTCTTTTGTGAACACGATATCGATCTGTAAATCTTCCTCATGACTCTTCCTTGATGCTGCAGTGAGCAGGATTTGTCATTTGCACCGGGGGCCTTATCGCGGCTCACTCCCCCTGGGCCGGTCACGGCCGGCTTTCTCGCATTCTGTTGACTTTTTGCGAAGTGAGGAACGCATTAACGGATATCTCAAAACACACGGAGGAGTGATTTGTACCTCAGCCCAAACTGTTCCACCCCTTGAAAAACTGTTGCAGGAAGCCCTTTTTCTTGCTGCCCTCTTCCTGGATGGAGATGTCTCCCAGGAGCGAAAACCCCTCTAAGATGCAAGTGCTCCTGCATTCTTCGAAACCCACATCCTGGGAACTCTCCTCATCATTTCGGACAATTTTGTAATCACCAAGCAGGCTTTTAAGGTGGTTTCTTACTTTCATTCCCCTGGGAATGATTATGCGGGTATCCCCGATGAAAGAAGAGATCTTTATTCGTATGGGCTCTTCATAGTTTCTAAACCGGCGGATATCAATGTTTACATCCCCCAATATGGAAAGGCTTTGAACCTTTTTATTATTAAAATCTTCTGCGGAAAGATGCTGATCACCGAAAATTGTAATCTTGGTATCCTTATCTATGTCAGTATCTATTTCGCGGCTGGTAGACTGTTGAAGGCCGGGAAAATCATGCACAATTTTCTCAAGATCTTCTATGTACTCAGCCCTGTAGGCCAGCTCAAGGCGTTTTTCATATTCATCTAATTCCAGTTTGTTGTCGGCATATGCAGTTTCGAGACGCCTAATAATTTTATCTCTGTAGTCCGGGACACCGTATTTTCGTTTTTCTGGCATATTATCCGACACTGCTTTCTCCTTTACTAAAGGGACATTTTTTCCATTATATAGCCGCGTAATTTTATCACCCTCTCCTCCTCAGGGGCAATTTTAAGAGCCTTTTCACAGTACTCCAGAGCAGCTGGAAAGTCATTAAGCTTAAAATAAGTTTGCGCCACACTAAAGAGGCTCTCGAGGTGGTAGGGGGAAATCTCTAGGCTTCGTGAAAAAGCGGTCAACGCATCCGTTGGCCTGTCGATTACCCGATACACAATGCCCAGATAGTAATACACTTTGTTGTTATTCGGTTCGAGTTCGGCCGCAGTGAGAAAGTTTTCCAGAGCCTCCGAGTATCTGGCGGCAGCGAAAAGTGCCATCCCCCGATGAACCGTTATGACCGATCTTACCATCTTATCGACCTGCCGCTCCAGGATTTCATCGTATAGCTGAATGGCCCCGCAAAAATCTCCCCGGTTGTGCGCATTCAGCGCATTCAGCAGCAGTTCATCTACATTTGCGAATGCAGGGCTGTTGTTTTGTTCGGAAACCGGGAACTCTTCGTGGGATTTTAATGAAGCTCCGCTTGTCTCTGTTTCTACCCGCTCGGCAAAAGAACGCCGCCGCTTTTTGAGTTCATTTTGAAGATTTCTCTGATAGTCGCGGATCTCCTGGAAAATAACATCGGAAAGACTCAGATTGGCATTCAAAGCCGCCAATTTTCTCCGCAACGACTCGTCGTAGGGAGTAAAGTGTGCTTTATACACTAACTCGTGTTCCACCTCTGACCAGGCATCCTGCAAAATGGTCCGAATTTGCACTTCACAGACACCGATATCGAGGTCCGCATAGCGTTCCTGCACATCTTCCGGCAACTCGAGGAGCAAATGTATACTTTGATAACCGAACTCGCGAAAAGAGTGTTCCGCCCCCTTCCTCTCCACTTCGAACAGGGTATAGTGTTCGTGCAGTATCTCTTCCACACTCTGCAGGTTTTCCAAGAAGGGACAGACGATCCGTATCCCGAGAATATCCCGAATGTTCGGATTTTTATCTGCACTATCAGTCTGGCCGATTTTACGCAGCATTTTTTTATAATAACTGGAGAAAGACTTAACACGAAATTTTAATGAAAACCGCACTCCCTGGTCTTTCAGGTTCCTGTCGAGACTGCGGACAAAATCCTCAAGTGCCGCCTCGTACACCTTGAGTTTCAGCGTATACGCTTCATGCAGCTCTAACCGATCCGGATAATACTTCTGCTCCATCGTGGAGCAAGCTTAGCAAGAAAAGAAACAGGTAATCAACTGGACACTACCAGTATACCAAACAGTCACTACCCTACTTTCTATAGAAAAACGGAGTGAACAAGAGCGGACGAAAAATCGAACCCTCCCTCCCCCCCGACCCCCTCATTCTCCTGAAGGGGTCGGTTCGGGAAGTATGGCAATGGCCTTTCTGCTAGCTTATCCCATCCAGCGCTTTTTTCAGATACTCGACCGTCCGGTCGACGTTCTGCAGTTTGTCCAGGCCAAAGAGTCCTACCCGGAAGGTGCTGAAGTCGGCGGGTTCATCGCATTTCAAGGGTACGCCGGCGGCCACCTGCAGGCCCTCCTGGGCGAATTTCTTGCCGGTACGGATGCCCTCATCGTCGGTGTAGCTGACCACCACGCCGGGGGCTTCGAACCCTTCAGCAGCTACACTCGGAAGGCCGCGGTCGGCCAGAAGAGCGCGGACTTTGGTGCCGAGTTCCCACTGTTTCACGGTTGCTTTTTCTAGCCCGAAGGCCTCGATTTCACGGATGGTATCCCGCAGGCTGCGCAGGGAGTCGGTCGGCACCGTGGCGTGGTACGCGTGGCCGCCGTTTTCGTAGGCGTCCATAATGCGCAGCCAGGCGCCCAGATCGCAGGCGTAGCTGCTGCTTTTAGCAGCGTCCGCTCGGGCGCGGGCCCGCTGGTTCAACATGACCATGCCGGCGCTGGGGGTTGATGACCAGCCCTTCTGCGGGGCGGTGATCAGTACATCGACATCGGTGTCCTGCATATCGACCCACACGGAGCCGGAGGCAACACAGTCCAGCACGAACAGCGCGTCCACTTCGCGGGCAGCCTGGCCGATGGCCTTGATATATTCATCCGGCAGGATTATTCCCGAGGATGTTTCTACATGGGGTGCAAACACTACCGCCGGGCGGTTTTTGTGAATGGAATCTACAATTTCTTCCAGCGGGGCCGGTGTCCAGGGGGATTTGGCTTCGTCGTTTATACGCCGGGCCTGGAGAATGGTCTGGTCCTTGGCCACGCCGGAGACATCGAATATAGCGGTCCAGCGGAAGCTGAACAAGCCATTACGGACTATCAGCACCGATGCGTCGGCGGCAAACTGGCGGGCCACCGCTTCCATGGCATAGGTACCGCCCCCGGGCACCAGGGCTACCGAATGGGCTTTGTACACCTGTTTCAGCGAAGAGGATATGTCCCGCATAACCTTCTGAAAGGCTTTGGACATGTGGTTGAGCGACCGATCGGTAAATACTACTGAATACTCCAGCAGACCATCGGGATCTACTTCAGGATTGATTCCTGGCATAATTCACCTCCATTTATAGTTGGGAGTATCCTAACATATTTTTTTCGGAATTTAAGCAGGGGCGGGACTGGTTATGTCGTCTTGTCGGAGGGGTTGGCCAGATCGATCTGCAAGACAATACCGGTCGGATGGTTGCCGAATTTTTCACCAAAAATGTTTAATCCGCCGCGGAACTCGGCCTCATTTTTTATACCTAATCGTACCCTGATGCGATAGTCGTCCTGCAAATGCAAATTTTCAATTTTCGTCGTGGCCGAGTTTATACCGTCAATAAAGGCCCCGTCATTCGTAACTCTCCATGACTTAAGAAAACCGTACTGTGTGTTCTCCAGCCCCCACCATTTCGGGGTGAAGCGGCCGCGTTTGCCGCCCATATCGCCGGGACTGGTCCAGGTGCCCACTTCTTTTGAGTTTATCCACATGGTGATGTCGCTCGGCCAGTCCTCTTTATACCCGGGAAACTCGGCACAGATTTCAGTGGTGATTTGAATTGATTTTACGGAACGCTCTTTAGGTATGTTCACCGGAAAGCTGTACTCTATGAATCCGTCGGTAAACCAGATCAGCTGGGCGTTGCCCCGTTTGGGACTGAAGAACGCCCTTTCACTGTCCAGATAATCTATAATTTCGGTTTCACTTATCATTCCGCACGAGGGATGCACCTTGAAATCGGTGTACAATCCGATCGGCATATTTATTACGATGGTGTTTTCGTCCTGCTCTTCTTCCTCTTCAACCAGCGGGAGAACCACCTCGGAGTAAATCAACCTGCACATTTTCTGACTGCCGCGGACTGCCGGGACCATCTCGGTCTTTACAAGCCCTACTCTCTCGAGCATCTGAATGTTCATTGTGCAGGTAGATGTTAAGATATCCAGTTCTTTGGCCAGGTTCTGGATATTCATCGCCTGCTGTCTGAGGGTATGCAGCATCTTTATCCTAAGCGGTGAGCTCAGGGCTTTCGCAACCTGGAGGACATCCTCGCTTTTTGTAATGAAGACTTTAGATTCCATCAGTTATTTATAATTTCCTTGATAAGAGATGGTTCAACTTTTGGAGTTCTATCTGCAAACAGCAAACCGTTCTTTTCTTTTTCAATATCGGAAAATTGAGTATAACACCAACCGGATATGCCGTCCAGAGCAGCGGCAGTTTCGATTATATGCCTAAAAAGCTTGAGAAAAGCGTGTGTGCTTTCTGCGGTATCACCGTATCCCCAGTGCTCCGATGGATCAGTTTCTTCTATAAAACTTACTGCCCCGAATTCACTCAACACCCACGGCAACTTCAACATGTCCCTGGTTTGAAGATTGAAAACTCTGTTGTGAATTCCGCAGCGTTCATTCCTGCGGGCTTTGTGCCAGTCATCCCGCAATGCTGCGGCATTGTGTTCATAGCTGTGCAAGGTCATTATGTCACTCTCGAGATGTTCCCAGCCGTCATTGCTGATGATCGGTCGGGTCGGATCAATACGGCGGATCAACGCCACGATTTCATTCAACCATGCTCTTATTCGTTCCGATTCACTGATATCTTTTATTCCCCAGGATTCATTCCCGATTACCCAGGCAACCAGACTGGGGTGCCGCTTATCCCTATTCACTATTTCGGTCAGCTCTTTTTGAAACACAGCACACGATTTTTCGGAGAAGGTGTAGAAAGAGGGGGCTTCTCCCCACACTAAAAATCCTAGTCTATCCGCTGCATACAGAAACCGGGGGTCTTCAAATTTCATATGCATGCGGCAGCCGTTGAATCCCATCTCCTTTGCACGCAAGATATCCTTGTCGAAGCTGTCGGCATCCGGGGCCGAATATCCGCTCTCCAACCAGTACCCCTGCATGAGCACCAGCTTCTGAAAGTATCTTTCTCCATCTAAGTACAATCCGTCGGTCCTCACGTCAATAGTACGGAAGGAGAGATACGTCTCCACCTGATCTATCACCTTATCATCCTGTAGAAGCGAAAAATGCACTTCATAGAGGTTCGGGTTTTCAGGGCTCCATTTTTGGACATCGGAAACAGCAAAGTGAATTTCCGTACTCGGATAATGACAGTAACTCTTGCCCGAAGCCACCCGTTCACCCTCGAAACGGACTTCTGCGAAAAGCCGGCACTCCTTAGCGGGGCCGGACATCTGCAGGCGAAATTGTGCCGTCCCACTGTTTGCACACTCCTCACCCGACAACCCGACAATGTACAGCTCCGGCAGAAACTCCAGCCACACACTCTGCCAAATT
>CAZAMY010000174.1:0-5724 GCA_964485995.1 uncultured Sediminispirochaeta sp. | reverse complement strand
AAAACTTGATGATGTACAACTTTCGTATCGGAATGCAGGTGCAGCGACTTGGACGGGCAAACGCGACTGCTGTTATTACGATACTCTGTGTGCTGGTGGTTTTAATCCCCTGGTTACGTAAGACCTATCTTCAGGTAACGGATAAGGAATAAGCTATGAAACCAATAAAAAATCCATACGGACGGTTGGCGATGTGGACGGCCCTTTTGCTTTTCTTTGTCTACAGTATAATGCCTTTTTTTTGGACCGCTTTGCAGTCGCTCAAAACAATTAGACAGGCCTTTGCACGAAACCCGCTTTTCTTTTTCGAGCCGACCTTTGAAAACTATAGTGAACTGTGGCTTGAATCGAGTAGTCAGAATCTCAGTCTTTTGGGAATTGTGGTTTTAGGCGTTGTGGTGACTATACTTCTTCTATCGATTTTTAGAAATCGAATTTTTATACCCACATGGCTCAACAACACCGTCATTGTACTGCTGATATTTTTTCTCATATGGATCGTCCCAAGAATCGTAGACACTGCTGAGTTTTACAACTATTTTGTCAACTCTGTTATCGTAACCGCAGGGGTAATTATTATTTCGATGTCGTTCAGCAGTCTTGCCGGCTATGCTTTGGCGAGATTTTCGAAAATTGACGGAGTTATTATACTTATCGCTGCGCTTGCTTTTAGAGCCTTGCCGAGAATGGCATACGCGCTTCCCTACTACACCCTGGGGCAGTTAACCGGCTTTCACGATACGTATGTAATGGTGATACTTGTGCTCGTAGCTGCTAATCAGCCCTTTAGCGTCTGGATGTTAAGGGCTTTCTTTGCCGAAATACCCAAGGAGCTCGACGAGCAGGCAAAGATAGACGGTCTCGGTCCACTGGCGGCATTCTGGAGAGTCATTCTTCCTTCAGCTTGGCCGGGAATTATATCGACAGCTCTCTTTACTCTTTTGCTCGCCTACAACGAGTTTCTTATAGTGCGTGTGTTAACACAAAAGAAGTGGACCCTTCCGGTAGCAATTGCACAGTTCACCGGAGGAGAGGCTCCTGGTCATTTGACATTGGCCGCCGCAGCGGCTGTATCGGCTACAATACCAATTATCATAATCATTATGATTTTCCAGAAGAGCCTGGTAAAAGGCCTCACAGGCGGGGCTGTAAAGGGATAATTATAATTAGAGCATCAAATTTATAGTCTATCAACTGTATATAGTATTACAACGCGACTTCCTGTTCTATAAAGGGCGGGAAGTTGTGTTTACATGCAGAATAAAAGGGACATGCAGGTACACCAGGAGAAGAAAATGGCAAAAAATGAACTTAAACAAAATGAGAAGGACGAACAAATCGAATTCGACTTAAACGCGGACATAAGTGAAATGATTCCGCCGCAGGGCGAACGGCGACAAAACCTCGAAGGTTTTGATGAAGACTATACCGATATTGTGGATTACATCGTGCGTTGTACTTATAAGATCTGGGACGAAAAGAATGTCGGACTGATCTATACCCACTATCACCATAAATCCCTGGCCCACATGCCCCACGGCCTGGTCTACGGCCGCGATGATGTGGTTGCCGCTACCGCCGCCGCGCAGAATGCCTTTCCCGACTTCAAACTGTATGTTGACGATGTACTGTGGCGCGGAAATGATAAGGAGGGCTTTGATACCTCTATGCCCAGTACCGGTACGGGTACCAATCTCGGTTGGAGCATGTACGGTCCTCCTACAGGAAAAAAAATCTGTCGCCGTGGCATCGCCAACTGCTTCACCCGTAAAAATCGCATTATCGAGGAGTGGGTAGTGCATGACGACACTACCACGGTAATGCAGCTTGGTCTCGATCTGGAGGAGACGGTGAAGAAGCTGGTAGCCGACGGGTACTGCGATGACTACCAGGCCGAGCAGGGGCCGATCGAGCGCACCCATGGCGAGGGTGAGCCGCCGGAGCTGCCGCCGAAGCCCGCCAGCGCGGAAGATGTGGAAGGACTTATCAGGCGCGCCCTCGCAGAAACCTTTAACTGGCGGCTGTTCGGACGGGTCGATGAGTATTACAATGAAAACTATCAGTATCACGGCAGTCGCAATCAAACGCTCTACGGCCGTGATTCATACAAAAAGCAGCTTCTGCAGTGGATTTCGCTGTTTCCCGATGCCCATCTGAGTATTGACGACATCTACTGGAACGGAAATGCGAAAGACGGATTCCGGTCCTCTACCCGGTGGACACTGCGCGGGACTCACAAGGGCAACGGGATTTTCGGGCCTCCGTCGAATGTGCGGGTAGAGATCATGGGGATAAGCAACCATGTGATCAAGGACGGAAAATTTACCGAGGAACTGACCCTGTTCAATGAGCTAGAAACTATGGTTCGGATTGAACGGGCCCGTCAGAAGGCAGTAGCTGCAACCGAGGAGTAATCCAGTATGGCAGAGCAGTTCGGTCGTAATCCAAAGGCAGTTTTACAAGAGTTTATCGAATTCGTATTACAGGCGCGCCAGATCGGCCGGATTGACTCGCTCTGTTTTCACAGAATAAAGCTGTTCACAAGCTGCAGCCGGCAATTCTATTCTGTGCCGGCGGTGCAGGAGCAGGTGTTGCAGCTTTTCTCCGCATATCCGGATATACAGTTCGAAGTGCTGCAGGAGATTTCCGACTCTCACACGAAAAGCGGCGCGGCTGCTATGCTGCGCTTGAAGACCTCGGAGTGGGAGAGCTGTGGTTTCGTGCTGGCCAGAACCGCGCGGGGACGTATCACTACATTACGCTTTATCTTTGACCTCCACGACTGCGGTGAAGGGCAGAAGGAGAAGCAGGTGCAGAGCTCTAACTCCTCCCCGGCGGCAGAAGTAGAAGTTGCCGCCGTCCCGCATAAAGTGTATATGCGCTATGAATATCTGCAAGAGATACCCATATATCCTGTATTGGAAGACTACGTGTATCAACTGGCCGGGCTGCCCCATGTGGAACGGGTGGCGGAGGTAGAAAGCTCTCAGAATCTGCAGGTATGCCTGCAGCCGGGCAGCGTGTTCCTGGCCGATGTGATGGGAGAGAGGACTGCATCCGCAGGATATACGTATCTGCTATCATGGTATAAGGGACTGCTGCTGCCGCAGGGGAATGTTACAGCGAGCGGCGCTTCGTATGTAGAGCTGAATGAGCAGGGTGTGCTGCGGGATATACGGGTCTTCGACGACAGCATGTTTAAGGTTCCCGAACAAATTTCTAAGGAGCAAGACGATGAACAGACGAGAGATTTTTGATGCCACCATGGCTCACAAGGAAGTGGGAAGGGTTCTGGTCGACCAGGGTAAGCAGGTCGGCTCCTTCCATAAAAAAGAGTATAATAAAGTACGCACGGTATTGGGACTGCCGGAGACAGATAACTTCACTATTCTTGACCAGATGAACCAGTGCGTAATTTCGGATGAGGATGTGCTGCAGGCGCTGGGAATAGACTTTAGATGGCTTATCCCGAAATGGTCGCAGGTTGAGGATGTTGATGCGGAGCATTACCGCAATCTGTTCGGCGTTTTGTTCAGGGATATGGGCGATTCATATTCCGAGGTTGAAGCACCCCTGCGTGAGGCCGGTGTAGAGGATATTGAAAACCACAAGTGGCCGCGGACCGACGATCGGGAAATGTTTGCCGGACTAAAGCAGCAAGCTGAAGATTGGCACAAGAATACCGATTACGTTATCGGTGCCGACGGAATAAAGGGCGGTGTGTTCCAGAGTGCCCGGGAGCTGCGGGGTATGGATCAGCTGTTCATGGATTTCGTGTTGAATCCTGAGTTCGTGCACGCCCTTTTGGCTAAGGTTACGCAGGTGTATAAAGAGCTATATACAGTCTATCTTCAGGAAGTAGGGGAATACATTCAGATTCTCTACCTGACAGATGATTTCGGGAGTCAGAACTCGTTGTTGATGTCGCCGGATATGTGGGAAACATTCCTGAAGCCGTACGAAAAAGAGCTGATTTCGCATATAAAGAGCATCGTGCCTGGTGTAAAGGTGATGTTTCATACCGACGGATCGGTTCTGCCGATAATCGACGGTATGATCGATATGGGGGTGGATATCCTCAATCCGGTCCAGACCTCGGTTGAGGAGCTCATGGACACGAAAGCGCTTAATGAACAGTACGGTGACCGGATCTGCTTTCACGGTGCAATCGATGTGCAGAATGTAATGGTAAATGCCTCTGAAGACGAGGTTCGCCAAGAGGTAAAGCGCCGGATCTGCGATCTGGGGAAAGGCGGCGGCTACATCATTTCGACCTGCCACCAGATAAACCACGATATTCCCGCGGAAAATGTCAAAGCGATGTTCGAAGCTGCGCATGAGTTCGGAGAATATCCGCTAAAGTGCGACTGATAAGCAGTGGACCCTGGAAATTGGTCTGCGGTGAGCCTCCTGCACATCTGCGAAGTCCAGTGCGGCCAGTTACCGCCCCTACGAGATAAAAACTCACCGGCTCGATTTTTCCCGTTGACCTGGTGTAAGATAGAGACACAGGAACGGGAGGCCGAAGTGTCAAAAATAACCTGCCGGGTGGAACAGAACGGCGAAATCTATACGATCGAAGCGGCAGCCGGAATGCGGCTGCTCGATGTACTCAACATGGTTGATGAAATTGAGATGGACGCGCCCTGCGGCGGAAACGGCACCTGCGGAAAGTGTAAAGTAAAGGTGGTATCCGAAGGCCGCGACTGCGGGCTTTCTGAGCCGGACGGCGCCGAACACACCTTCCTCAGTCCGGAGGAGCTTGATGCGGGTATAAGACTCGCCTGCCGGGCGGTGCTGGCCGGGGACTGTCACATTGTGATGCCGGGCGAGGCGAGCGAGGCGGACATTCTCAGCGATACAGCTGTCTTTCAGGGCGAACTCGATCCGCCGATAGAGAAAACGTATCTGGAGCTGCCGGTCCCGTCAATCGACGACCAGCGCCCCGATGCTGTCCGGCTGGTGGAGAGCTTGTTGCAGCGGCGCAGCGGCGGGCAGCCGGTCGTCCTGCCACTATGTGTGCGGAAGCAGCTCCCGGGGCTGCTGCGCAGTGCCGGTTACAGTATTACCGTAGTACATAATCATCGTCAGATATATTCACTGCAGGCCGGCGATACCGCCGTTCGGCACTTCGGGATTGCGGTTGATGTGGGCACCACCACTGTAGTGGCCTATCTGGTCTCGCTTAGCAGCGGAGGAGTGATCGATACGGTCTCGGGGCTGAATAAGCAGAAATCATTCGGCGGTGATGTGATCAGCCGTATCGAGTATGTGATGCGGGAGGAGGGCGGACTGGATTTGGTTCAGGACCGGATCAGGTCGCAGATCGAAACTATGAGCCGCGAACTGCTGCGGAAGAACCGGCTGGAGGTGGAGGATGTGTCGGCTATGGCAGTTGCCGGAAACACCACGATGATGCATCTGTTTACCGGACTGAATCCTGCGGCTATTGCCTCAGCGCCGTTTATACCGGTTTCTCTCAGTGAAGAAATTGTACCGGCGGCGGAACTGGGGTTCCAGATCTTTCGCTGTCCGGTTATGCTGCTGCCCTCACTCTCGGGGTACGTAGGGGCGGACATCAGCGCCGGTATCGTTGCCAGTGGAATACTGAACAGGGAAAAACTCAACCTTTTGGTGGACTTCGGTACGAATGGCGAGATCGTTCTCGGCAACCGGGAGCGGTTGTTTACCTGTTCTACCGCCGCCGGGCCGGCCTTTGAGGGG
>CAZAMY010000173.1:0-5725 GCA_964485995.1 uncultured Sediminispirochaeta sp. | reverse complement strand
TACACTCCGGCGAACACGGTGATCAGCAGCAGCCTGGCCCGCAGTCCTCGTATCAGCAGGGTCAGCATGATGAAGCCCATGAATCCCGAGAAGTGGAGCGTGTAGAGAATGCCGGCCCTGCTCGGGGTGATCTGGAAGCTTTCGGCAATTTCCAGCAGTGAGGCGCTCAGCCCGGTGCCGACCGACGCCAGTACCAGCATAGTCAGGGCGGTGAAGGAAGCCAGTTTAATTCGTTCAGTCATGGTCGGTACTTACTCAGAGCCGCAGCTCTTCAGCGGTGGTAAGCCCCCGGTTCAGCGCTTGTTGCCGCAGTTCGAAATACAGCTCCGCGTTGGTGGAATCGTAGTAGGGCTGTACGAACAGAACTCCGATGCCGAAGGCCAGGGCACCCAGCAGATACCATCCTATGAACGAGAGGTCCAGGATGAAAATGTCGAGCTTCTCACCCATCGTCATCCGGTTGCTGAGTTCGATAGCCCGTCGGGGGCCGATATGCGGATTATCAGCCAGGATATAGGGGACCAGCCGGTAGGCATACATCTTTATAATGCCCGGGATGATGAGCAGCAGAGTCCACAGCACCAGGTAGATCCCCCTCAGCAGCATCGTTACCCAGATGTCGCGGTATCTCTCTGCCCGGAAGCCGTAGCCGATCTGCCCCAGATCGTTGTTGCCGCCGGGCAGCTGCAGGAAGAACCTTCTTCCGCCGACCTCGACTGCAAAGCCTATGAAGACCCGAAAGAGAATCGCTAGTGTAACTCCCACCAGCACGAGCAAGCCTATCCAGAGGCTGAACTCATCACCGCCGGGTCCGCCGGTGCCCCCGGCGCTGCTGCCACCGGCTCCGCCGCCCCAATGATGGCTTCCCCCGGTAATCGCGATCACTAAACTCACTAAAAAGGCGTACCAGTAATTTCCCGATAAATCGCCCTTGGCCCTTGCTTTTAATTCCGCTCTATTCCAGTTCATTACTGATAGTAATAATACGGTGATGCATTTTTATCAAGGTGTAATTCGGTTTGACGGCCGAAAACCGCAGAAAACAGGGCGCCGCATCTTTCACCGGCCGCACCTGTGTGTGATATAATCGCAGCTATGGTAAATGTGCTGCTAGTAGCCTTGGGCTTCGTACCGCTTATTTTCGGCGCCGGACGACTGGTCGAAGGGGCCTCCTCCCTGGCAAAGCGCTTTAAAGTTCCGCCAATTGTCATCGGGCTGACTATTGTAGCCTTCGGGACCTCAGCCCCGGAGCTGGTAGTGAACCTATTCGCTGCATTCGAACAAAACGCGTCAATTGTTCTGGGAAATGTCCTCGGCAGCAATATTTTCAATATTCTGGGAATTATCGGAATTTCCGCACTCATCTATCCACTGCAGGTGCGCAGTCGGACTACCTGGATAGAAGTGCCGCTCTGCCTGCTGGCGGCGGTGGTGGTATTGGTGATGGCCAATCAGCGGTGTCTAGACCGGGCTGCGCTGAACCAGATCACCCGCAGCGACGGAATCGTCCTGTTGCTCTTCTTCGGCATCTTCATAGCCTACAGTTTTCACTCAATAAAAGCCGACCGCCCGCAGGAAGAACAGCCTATCAAGGTACATACTCTATTCCGTTCCTGGCTGTACATCGTCCTTGGGCTGGTTCTGCTGGTAGTCGGTGGCCGGCTGATTGTAGTGTCGGCGGTTAGTTTCGCCGAGCGCATCGGCATATCCGAACGGATTATCGCCCTGACGGTTATCTCCATCGGCACTTCCCTGCCCGAACTGGCTACCTCCGCGGTGGCGGCTTCTAAAAAGAATGTAGATATTGCCATCGGGAACATCGTCGGTTCAAATATTTTTAATATATTTTTTATTCTGGGCATGACTACGGTGGTCTACCCGGCTGAAGTTACTGCCTCTGCGAATGTAGACCTGCTCACCAACGTCGTCGCCGCACTGCTGCTGTTCGCGCTCATCTTCATCGGCCGCGGCCGGCGGATCGACCGCCGCGAGGGCGCGCTGTTCGTGCTGCTGTACATCGGGTATCTGCTGTACCTGCTGCTGTAGTGCCGGGGCGCTAATACTGCATTACCTCGCCCCGGTAGTCGATATAGTTGGGGGTGTTGAAGTCTAACCGCTCGATTACCTGCAGCATCGAGGCCACCGACTCAGCCACCCTTAAGCTGGCCTCGGACCCGCCCATATCGGTCTGCACCCAGCCCGGATGAATCGCCGCCGAAGCGATGCCTTCGTCCTTCAGATGAAAATAGAGCAGTTTGGCCAGCATATTCAAAGCGCCTTTGGACACGCAGTAGGGCACCCCGCGCCCGCCCCCCTGGCCGGATATGCTGGCAGCGGATGAACTGATAAATACCACTTTGGGCGACCGGCTGCCGCGCAGCAGCGGCGCGGCTGCCTGGACGCAGCGCAGGGGACCGAGGGTATTTACATTGAACACCTCCAGAATATCTTCCTCACTGATATCCGCCAGTTTCCTTTCGTCCGGCTCCTTGGCAATACCGGCGTTATTGATAAGTATATCAATCCGCTCTGCGGAGTTGCGCAGCTCTTCAAAGGCCATTTCTACCGACTCGGTATCCGCCACATCGATTTGAAAGGGAATAAATTGCCGGGGAAAGCGCTGCTTCAACTCTTTTACTTCCGCTTTGTCAGTCGAGCGCACCCCGCCGTAGACTTTTGCGCCGGCCTGCAGGTAGGCCCGGACAAAGCCGGCCCCGATGCCCCGATTGGCTCCGGTAATACAGACGTGTTGTTCCAAAAGACTCCTCCTCATCTACCGAATACTATAAAGCGTAGTAGACAGTCTTTGACCAAGTCAAATGTAACTAGGTTAGCTCTGCTTGTCGTGCTAATTTCATACAATTTTAATCAATTATTTTCCACTTCGGTTTTCCTATATATTTAAATTCGTGTGGTTTTATGTTACTAGAGAAAAATAGACATATTAACAGAAATATTGAATAGGGAGATTTTATATGCGGCAATTAAGGAACCGTCTCGAATTCAGGCTCCTATTACCGGTTGCTATTGTGACCATCTTAGGTATTGCTCTGGTGGGAGTATTGAGCTTTTGGATGACACGCAACAGCTTATCTGAAGAAATTGTGCCGGAGCTCGTCAAGGCGCGCACCGGTGATGCAAAGGCTGAGGTAGAAGTACCGGTTGCATCGGCTATCGAAACCAGTAAAATTCTTGCAGATGATGCCACTCTGCATGAGTGGTATCGTCAGGGTGAACCGGATGGCCTGCTAAAGGAACTCGTACTGACCCGGCTCGATCGTTTGACCACTACGCAGAATTACTTTACCAGCTTTTTTGTCAGTGCCCAAACACGCGATTATTGGGCAAATGGACGTCAGCTTCTGGATACGGTGAGTCCGGATGACCCTGATGACAGTTGGTTTTTCGATACGCTTGAATTAGAAGCGGAGTATGCCCTCAATCTTGATTACAACAGTGAGCTCGACAGTACCAACCTGTTTGTGAATGTGCCCTTTGAAATTGATGGTGAGACTGCCGGCGTCGCCGGTGTCGGACTGGATGTCTCCTCGGTTGTCCCCGCAAGCGCAGCGCAGGAGGGTGGCGAGCTGTTTCTCACCGATGCCGAAGGGGCCATAGTTGCTGCTTCGAATGATGAGCACGCCGGCGCACAGATAAGTGAGTATCTGCCGGGGCTTTCTGAGGAGAATATTGTCAGTGACGAAGTATCCTATAAAACCCGCAGTGCTGAAGAACTGGGGCGCGGAGTTCGAGCCGAAGAGTTTTTTGTAACATCGCAAAGCATAGTTGGCAGTAATTACTATCTTACTGCCACCATCCCGACATCCATAGTGAATAACACCGTGCAGAATATCCGGAATGCG
The DNA here is from genome assembly GCA_964485995.1 of uncultured Sediminispirochaeta sp. Classification (GTDB taxonomy): domain Bacteria; phylum Spirochaetota; class Spirochaetia; order DSM-16054; family Sediminispirochaetaceae; genus DSBN01. The sequence goes on along the minus strand of CAZAMY010000173.1, from coordinate 1,862 downwards.
ACCGTAGTTGCCGGCATACTGGTGGTACTCTTTGTTACGCTGCTGCTCACCTTTCTGATTCGACGTTCGGTGCGAGCCATTCAGACCGTTTCGAGCCAGCTGGAGGAGATAGCCGGCGGTAACCTTACCCAGGAACTTTCGATTCAGCGGAAGGACGAGGTCGGGCAGCTTGTAGATTCCCTTCGCTACATGCAGCATAAACTCACCGACGTGGTTGGAACGGTGAAGGGTGCCAGTGAAAACTTCAGTTCGGTAAGCCGGCAGATGTCTTCGAGTGCCGAAGAGATTTCAAGCGGTGCTACCGAGCAGGCCAGTTCGGTAGAGGAGGTTTCCTCTTCTATGGAGCAGATGAGCTCGAATATCACACAGAATGCCGATAACGCTGCTGAAACCGAGAAAATTGCCCTGCAGGCCAGCACAGATGCTGAAGAAAGCGGTGCGGCGGTCATCGAGGCCGTAGATGCAATGAATCAAATCGCAGAAAAGATAACCATCATCGAAGAGATTGCACGCCAGACGAACATGCTCTCACTGAATGCATCGATCGAAGCTGCCCGGGCCGGCGAACAGGGGAAAGGTTTTGCGGTAGTAGCCTCCGAAGTGGGCAAGCTGGCCGCCCGCAGTAAAGATGCAGCCGGGGAAATCAGTGACTTGTCAACCTCAACCGCCTCGGTGGCTGAGAAAGCGCGCGGGAAACTCGAACAGCTGCTCCCCAACATCCGCAGAACTGCAGAGCTGGTGCAGGAGATTTCCGCCTCCAGCCGGGAACAGAGCGGCGGTGCTGAGCAGATCAATTCGGCAATAGTACAGCTGGATCAGATCATCCAACACAACGCCTCGGCCTCCGAGGAGATGGCATCGATTGCCGATGAGCTCTCGGGACAGGCGAATGGCCTGGAAGAATCTATTTCGTTTTTTACCATACGCGAGGTAGACCAGCGGGCTCATAGGACTCAGCTTACGGGCTCCAAAAATGATGCCCGTACCGATATCGCTCCTTATAAAACGGACCAAAAGACGGAAGAGAATGGATCTGCTGCCGCAGAGAATCGACAGTCAAACCTGGATCACCTTGATTCCGATGAGTTCGAACGCTTCTAAGTGAGGACGACAAAAATGAAGGAACGGAAAAACACACATCATTACCTCACCTTTCATCTAGATAGTGAGTGGTATGCAATCGAGGTTTTGAATATAGAGGAGGTGCTCGAATATCAACATATTACACGAGTACCGAAAATGCCCGAGTTTATGCGCGGAGTTATCAACGTACGGGGCAATGTTGTCCCGGTTGTCGATTTGCGCTATAAGTTCGGCCTGACTGTTACCGAACCAAGCGTTGATACCAGTATTATAGTGCTGGAGGTGAGTTTTGCGGGGGATACAATTCGGATAGGCACCATCGCCGATTCTGTAGAAGAGGTGGTGGAGATTTCTGCCGAGCAGATAGAGCCAAGCCCAAAAATCGGGACACAACTCGCTACCGACTTCATTGAGGGGATCGGGAAGATAAACCAGAGATTTGTCGTCATTTTAGACACGGATAAGATATTTACCACGCAGGATATTGGCAAAGTCACCGAAAAGACTGCCGCTCTCGATTCGGAATAGAAAAAAATAATCTAAGCAATTGATCTACCGATGCAGCCGGTACAGCAATGTGCCGGCTGCACTGCTTGTATAATCATTCACTGCTACAAGCTTAGCCAAGTGTGTAGAATCTGCAAGCTCTAATCCCCGGCCCACATAATCATCGACTCCATGCTGCGCAGGAAGTTCGAGTCGGGGTAGCGGGTTTTCAGCTCATCCAGGACCGCTTCGGCGTTTTGCCGCTGCTTGAGGCTGTAGTAGCTGAAAAAGAG
>CAZAMY010000172.1:0-5777 GCA_964485995.1 uncultured Sediminispirochaeta sp. | reverse complement strand
TAACAGCTTCTGGACCGGTTTTGCGAAAGAATCGTAGAATAGAGTGATCTTGAGATGCATCCTTTCCCTCACTCCAATTGCAAACCCTATCATAGCCAGCCAGATCATCAGAATGCAGGACAGTTCTTCAGTCCAAGAAGGAGTAAAACTAAAGAAGTACCGCATGGTGACTCTGTACATAGTGACTAACGTCATCAGTATCAGTAAAGATAACGCAAGCCACTCAAAGAACTTATTTATCAGTGTGTATATTCGTATAATTGGTGCAGGCATACCATTGTTCCTTATGTTATACACACGAAGCCGTTGATACGGCTCCGTGTGTATGTAGTGTAGGATGATAATTTAGTTTGGTTGCAATCTGTCCAACCACATTCTGTACTTGGTTCCGTATTGGTCATAGACCGGAGCTACAGAATCCCGAAAGCGCTTCATTTCTGGCGGAGACAATTCAATAAACGTTACACCTTTATCAACAAGTTCGTCGTAAGCTTTATCTTCATTGGCTTCATAGTAATCAAGATGAACGCTCCAAAGATCTCTTGATATTTCGAAAATCGCTTCCCTGTCTTTGGGTGTCAATTTGTCAAGATTCTTTTTACTGGCCACTAACATATCAGGAATCTCTACGTGTCTATCAAAGGTAAAATAGGGAAATACCTCGTAATGCGACTGGCTCAGATAGGTTGGATGATTACACTCATTACCATCAATCACCCCTTGTTGCCCTGCGCTGTAGATTTCACTGAAAGCCATTGGTACGGCCGAAGGCCCCATGGCATTTATTGTATCAATACACACCTGGCTCTGCTGTACGCGAATTTTGAGGCCCTCGAGATCTTCCAGAGTTCTGATAGGTTCGTTTGCATAATAGCTGCGAGCTCCGCATTCAAGAAAGGACAGTCCATACAGCCCAGCATTCTCGCAAGTGGCAAGTAGACCTTCCCCTACTTCTGAACCCAGGATTTGCCACTTACTGTTGCGGCTCTCGAACAGATAAGGCATTAGGAGTACTCCCACTTCAGGTACAAAATTCTCCAAAGGTGCCGCATTTACATCGCCGAAATCGAGGGTTCCCATTTGACACTGTTCGATAAAGCTCTTTTGATCACCAAGCTCACCGGAGTAGTATACTTCAACTTTTATACGCCCCTCGGTGGCTGCTTCAACCTGTTCTGCAAATTTCTTGGCGGTTAAGCCGTTTGGATAAGTTTCCGGATGAACGGTAGCGTACCGCAACACTACCGGTTTGACCGCTGGCTCACCTCCCTCACTACTTTCCTGCTGACCGCCGGCCCACACACACAACGCGACCACCATAAACAACACTAGAATACATAGCCCCTTTTTGTACTTCATCCCTTCTCCTCCTTGGTTTTCTCTCGGATCCATGATCCGAAAACTCTTTTCGCCTGATAAGTATCCGACGACAGCTCCATTTGACTTTAATAATCAATGAAGCGCTTCTGTTCGATATATAGAATATCGTTTGTCTGGTAGTCTGTCAAGATTTTTTTTTGCCTTTTTGTTCAGTCCGCTCTCTATCTAATTTGGCTCTCCAATGCTGTAGTCAGAGCAGAAATGTGGTGTATAAAAAGGGAAGTTACTTAGTTAGAGTTGGGGGGGGGTAATAGGTTAAACGTTATTGTATCGAGCTCAGTGACTATATCACTGGTAAAGGTTCATCGGAATGACTCTCAGAGGTTTCATGTATGTCGGGATCATAGCCCAACTTACGGGAAATCTGAAGTGCATAGCGAATAACCGTTTTGCCGAGTTTGTCAAATTCTGTTTCAGGCATTCGGTAGGAAGGGCCCGTAATCCAGAGAGCTGCAATGTTATTCTTTTTGTAATCAAAAATGGGAGCTGCGATGCAATGTACACCGAGTACTTTTTCTCCATGATCAATTGCATAGCCGTGTTTATGAACCTTCTCAATTGAAGCTTTCATTTCCTGTTTATTCTTGATGGTACGCTCATTAAATACTTGATAATCTAATTTATCCAAGAGTGAATCTTGTTCCGGCTCGGGAAGATACGCGGTGAGTATCTTCCCCGGCGCCGTATTATGTAGTTGAAAGTGATAGCCAACATCAACTACGAATTTTACCGGTTCATCACTAAGAATAACCTCGAGAGTCAGCCCCTGAGTACCGGTAAGTTTGCCAAGAACCACAGTTTCGTGGGTTTCGTTTCTCAAATCCACCATAATATCCGCGGCTTTTGCAACCACATTCGATTCTCCGAGGCTTGCATATCCAAGGGCCAGTAGTTTTGTACTTACTTGGTACTGATTCTCGTTTTCCTGGACATATCCATGAGCTAACAATGTTTTTAAAATGCGGAACACCGAGTTCTTAGGAAAGCCGAGACTATCGGCTATCATTGTGATACCGCAACCTTTAGTTTGTTTGACCAAATATTCTATAATGACCAGTGCCCGTTCCAAATTAGGAACATTGTACCTGCTCTCGTTTTCCATATCATATCCTTACTTCGCCGTAGAACACCGCTATAGTTAAACAACATTCTATATAACAAAAATTCCAGTGTCAAAGCCCCTCATAGAAAAAGTTGCGTAGAAGTGTTAAAAGTAATACTTTTTTTGCTTGACGTTCTATATTACAAACTTTAGACTATATATCAATCTACTACAAGGAATCAATATGAATTTTTCAATAGAAAGCATGTTTGGTGTTCAGGACAAAGTTGTTCTCCTCTCCGGAGGTGCAGGCGGAATCGCCTCGGGAATTGCGAAAATGCTCGGAAACCTCGGAGCAATCATCAATTTGATTGATATGAATGAATCGAAACTCACAGCGACAACAGATAATCTAAGAAAAACCGGAATTGAAGTTTCGCAGTGGTGTTGTGATATAAGTGATAAAGAACAAGTTAACCGTGTCGTGAATAAAGCCTATGAAAAATACGGATCAATAGACTGCCTTCTAAATTGTGCCGGAGTATCCTGGATAGAAGCCGCAACCGAGTTTAATGAGGACAAATGGGACTTGGTAATCAATGTAAACCTCAAGGGCACATTTCTGCTTTGTCAGGCAGTCGGCAAATACATGCTCGAGGAAAAGGCAGGAAGAATAATAAACTTCTCTTCAGTGAGAGGACTCCAGGGAAGAAAGGGGGATATGGCATATGCTCCCAGCAAAGGAGCTATTAATCAACTTACAAGATCTTTAGCAATAGAGTGGGCGACAGCTGGTATAAATGTAAATGCAATCGCTCCAACCTTTACTCTCACAGAAATGAACCGCGATCAGATTGAGGACAAACATACATATGAATGGATCACCTCCCGAATCCCCAAAAACAAGCTCTGCACTATTGAAGAGCTCGTCGGTCCGGTAATATTTCTGCTCTCTCCTGCATCTGAATTCGTTACCGGACAAATACTATATGTAGACGGTGGATGGACGGCGGCATAACCTATGTTATCCCTCAACCGCCATCGGAAATCTAATTTGAACCTTCGTATATGGCCGCCGTGTGAGTTCAATACTGCCGTCAATCTGATCCACCAGGGTGTTGATCAACTGCAAGCCCAGGCTGGTCGGATTTTGTATATCAATGTGCCCCGGGAATGGGTTGCCGGTGTTCGATACGGTCATTACGTACACTTCTCCCCGCGGGTCCGGCTGCATTTCAACCGTAAAGCGCGGCTCTTTTTCCGAATTAAAGCCGTGTTTGATCGCGTTGGTTGCCAATTCGTTGATAATCAGTCCAATCGAGCCGGCCGTTTTGGTTTCAATCGGGATGGGTTCCATTTTACATTCGATAGAAACCGGCCGGTGGGTGAGGGACGAAAAGAGAGAACTCAGTAAATCATGCAGGTACTCCTTCAAATCGATGTGGGTAACTTCATTGGTCTGGAACAGTTTTTCATGCACCATCTGAACCGCTTTTATTTGCCCCATCAAATCCTCAAGATCGACAGCCTCTCCCAGCTCAGCATCTTTAAGATAGATCAAAGAAGATATCAAAGCCAGATTGTTTTTCACCCGGTGGTTGAGTTCCGACATGAGATACACTTTTTCCCGCTCGGTTTTCCTGCGTTCTGTCACATCATATGAGATACCGATAATACCGATCAGCTCGCCCTCATTGCTATATACCGGTGAATTAGTCACATGGGCCAGAAACTCAACCCCTTGCTTCGTGTGAACCTTGAAATCACCTGCCCAGCTGTCGCCCTTACTGAGTGCCTGCATAATCTCCGCCGCCTGCTGATGTGAGGTCTGCGGCACAGTCACATTCATGATGCTTTTCCCAACTGCCTCCTCGCGGGGCCAACCGTACAGCCATTCGGCACACGAGTTCAGGTACATTACCGTTCCATCTATATCGGTAGCAATCACCGCCTCATCCAACGACTCCAGCATCTGTCCCTGGAAGCGCAACTGATCTTCAGTCTTGCGCTGCTCGCTCACATCCTCATAGATCGTCACCAGCAATCCGGAAGGGAGCCTTAAGACATAGTTTTCCACCCACTGCTCAATCTTCTCGTCCCGGTAATGGACTAAGGGATGCTGCTGCGGCTGCCCGGTCTCATTCACCCGCCGCAGCACTTCCAGTAGGCCCATTCTCTCGACACCTGGAAACACGTCTGTAACCAGTTTCCCGACAACCTCCTGTTTGGTTTTGCCCCCTAGAGTAAGACCGGCTTGATTTATGTCCACGAACTCGAAGTTTTTGCCGTCGTGTACCGGTCTATAGATGGCAACGCCTTCCTTCATCGAGCTGAAAAGCTGATGGAAGCGATGCGCATTATCTTTCAGCTGCTCTTCAGCCTGTTTTTGCTCGGTGATGTCTTTGAACACACAGTAGGTTTGCCGGAAGCTGCCGTCCGGTTTATAACCAATGCAGCCCTCGAAGGTAATATCACGATACTCACCCGTCTTGTGGCGTATTTTGAACTGCACATCGTTTACATACCCACGCTGCTTGAAGGCCGGGAAATTCTTTTCAAAATGGGGCTTCCAGGAGGGATGCAGGAATTCGGCGAAGTTGCGGCCAAGAACCTCTTCCCGGCTATACCCGAGGGTCCGCAGCCAGGCAGGATTCACCTCTAAGAAGTTGCCATCTATGTCTAGGGATTGATACGGCAGAGGCGCATTTTCGTATAAAAACTTATACTTCTCCTCACTCTCTCGCAATTTTATTTCAGTTTTCTTATAGTCAGTCACATCCAGAAATATCACGATACCCGAATCCACTCTGCCGTCCTCATCAAAAATCGGCGCGGCATTAGCCATTACAATTCGATCTTCCTGCTTTTCCCGCCGAACAATGAACTGCCGGCTGCTGGATTCGCCGTAGCGTACCGCACGAGTAAGAGGCACCATGTCATCCTCGAGCGGTTTTCCGTCGAGATCGAATAACGGCCAGCTGGTCGTATACTCTTCTATACCAACTCTATGCAGGATCTTGTCCCTCTCTCCGCCGAGAATAAGCAGCGCAGTATCATTTACATACTGCAGGCTTCCAGTCGGTGCATCGGCAATCGCAATACCTGCATGACTGTTGTTCAGAGCCGCCATAAGAGTGGATTGGGTCAGATTTAGATTGTGTTCGAGGGAATGGCGTTCCGCCTCTACCCGAATATGGTGCACCGCAAAAGCCAGGTCCCCGGCAATCTCCTTAAAAAGACTTATCTCATCCGGGTTGTTACTATAAAATGCCGGTAAAATCACACTTATCCATCCGTACAATTGCTGATCATACTCCAGCTGATCTTCAAGGAGATAGTTTATTAATATATCTGG
>CAZAMY010000171.1:0-5813 GCA_964485995.1 uncultured Sediminispirochaeta sp. | reverse complement strand
CGATGCCCTGCTGTTTGAGCGTAGACATTTTGAGCTCGAGGCCGATACTTATGGCCACGAAGCCGAGGGCCACTTCGGTAATGAAACCGAGGTCGTTCTGCATGCTCTCATTGATCAAGTTAAACAGGCTCGGCCCCAGCAGCACACCTACCAGCATGAAACCGATTATGGACGGCAGCTTGATGTACTTGGTAACCTTTCCCAGGTAGAGCCCAGCTACCGTCATGATGCCTACCGCCAGCAGCGTCGGAACGTGCAGCCCGGCAACCGTCTGTTGCAAAGAGTGTATCGCTTCCATATGCTCAGAAGTCTATCGAACCGGATGCGTACATCAGTTCTTGTGCCGTTATGAGTATGCCCGGGTTGTCGGCATACGTGTCCTCAATCAGGTTGATCTGTCGAATCAGATTGTTGCAGCGCCCCTTGGGAACCACTGCCTGGATGAGCCGGTTGAACGTAGAGCTGCCCTCCGTCCAGTAGGAGGAGAAGAGCGGCAGCCGGTTCAGGTACTCCCCGGCGTTCTGGGTTTCGATTACTGTGATCGACCCCTCGACCTCGGCCGATAGGAGCTCGAGGATTTCATCGAAGACTTCCTCTTTTTGAATGTAGGTATTGATCAGGCAGTAGCCCTCGGTATCCGGCTTCTCTTCTCGGATGGTGAGATGCTCTTTGAGCACTGCTTCAATCTCTTGCGGCTCCTTTTTCGACAGCAGGTTGTTGATTGCACCGGGCGTTTTGGCCATCTTGCTGATCGCCGAGAGAATTTTGATGTGACGGTTGCGTTGCTCAGTCGGTCCGATTATCAGGAAGAAAATCTGTACCGGAGTGCCGTCGATGGAGGCGAAATCCACCCCTTTCGAAGTGATCATAACACCGAGCACGAAGTCGTCCAGGTTATCGATTGAGCAGTGAGGAATGGCCACTCCTTCGCCGAACCCGGTGCTGCCCAGCGCTTCGCGCTGTTCGAGACGCTTAAAAAGCTCCTTCGGTTTAAACTTTGACAATACATCTGTCTTGGCGGCATGTTCGGCCAGAATCTGCAGGGTTTCCTGCTTGTCTTGCGGCTCCTCATCTGTGAGAATGAAATCTACATGTAAAGGAGTTTGAGAGGTACTCATACACTGCTCCTTGTGCTGAATTGATACACTGACTTTCGCAGATACCGCTCTTTGGGATTCAAGACGGCAGCGGGAAACTCAGGATGGTTGACGGCATCCGGATACTCTTCGGTCTCGAGGCAGAGGGCGGCGTGCGGCCCGACCTTTCCACAGCGCGTTTCCATATCCTGCAGAAAGTTTCCAGAATAGAATTGAATGCCCGGTGATATCGTAAAGACCGTCATTACCCTTCCACTGCGGGGGTCGCTGACCCGGGCGGCGGGTATTGACAGCGCATTTTCCTCCGAGAGTGTGAAACAGTGATCATACCCGCCGGCAGCCTCTATGTTCTTGCCAATGGGCTTGGGGGTCCGGAAATCGAAGGGGCTGTCTTTAACCGGAGCTATATGGCCGGTGGGGATCAACTCGGAATCGACCTCGACAAAGCGTTCGGAGTTCAGATGCAGCACGTGATCAAGGACCGTTCCGCTGCACTCTCCGCTCAGGTTCCAATAGCTGTGATTAGTCAGATTGACCGGGGTTGCCCGGTCTGCAGCCGCATCATAGGCAAAACTCAGCTCATTCTCTTCGCTCAACAGAACGGTCAGTTTCACGTCGAGAGTGCCGGGATAGCCCTGATCCATGTGTTCGCTGGTGAGGGTCAGGGTAACCCCGGCCGCATCATGCTGTTTGACCGGATAGGCCTCCCACACCCGTCGGTTGAACCCCTGGGAACCGCCGTGGATGTGGTGTTTACCCTTGTTGTTCTTCTCGAGCTGGTATTCGGTATCGTCCAGAACAAATCTGCCCCCGGCGATGCGGTTGGCAAAGCGTCCGACCGTGGCGCCGAAGAAGGGGTGCGGCCCCTCGTATCCTTCTAACGAATCAAAACCGAGGGTAATCTCTTCGATCTTACCGGAACTGTCCGGTGTTTTCACCGAGGTGAGGGTAGCCCCATAAGTGATCAGCTTGAATGAAACTCCGTTGGAGTTTTCTACGAAAAACTCGTCTACGGCCTGCCCGTCATCGGTGGTGCCGTAGGGTGTACGTGTAAGTTGCATTTTGATGCTCCAATTCTTACTCTCGCTCGCCCAAGAGTTCTTTGAGCTCGCGTATTTGGGTTACAATTTTACTGCGGTCATAGTTGCGGTACCGTTTGGGTACCATCTCGCGGCTGGTGCATTCGAGCACTGCTACCATGTTCTGCAGCTCTATCTCGTGCGGATAGGCCGGCGGTATGAAATCGCGGATGGCCTCTTCCATATCCTCTTTGGTAATAATAATGTGGTTCTGCATGGCCGCGTTGAATTTGGCCCGAATCAGGATCGCCTCTAAATCCGCCCCTGAAGATTCGAAATGGTACTTTTTCAGCAGGTCGGAGATGCTGAACTTCTGGACCTTTATTTTGAGCTTGCGAATGAGGGTCTGAATGAGATCCTCGCGTTCACTCTGGGTCTCCGGGTAAAACAGTGCCAGGTGCTCTTCGGCCCGGCCCTGCCGTTTGATATCGATCGGCAGCAGGTCCGGCCGGCAGGTGATCAGAAACCAGATGATCTTACCGCGGTACTCCGTGTTGCCCATAAACGAAGTAATCTGGGCAAACACACGATTGCTGGTCCCCGAGTCGCCGTCCTGGTTGCGGTCGCCGAGAAAGGCATCCGCCTCGTCTATCATCACTCCCACCGGCGACATCGCCTTGAGAATATTCAGTGCTTTTTCTATGTTCGACTCGGTCACCCCCTGCCATTTCGAGCGGAAATTCCGGAATTTAACGATCGGAATTCCGATGTCGCCGGCAAAGGCGGTGACCATGAAGCTCTTGCCGGTACCCACGGGTCCTGATATAAGATACCCCATCGGCAGTACATCCAGCCGGCCCTGCTTAATTGCCCGCGATGCATTCTTAAAACGTTTCTTCACGAAATCGTGGCCCGATACATAGGACAGGTCGTGTTCCGATTCGATGAACTCCAGCAGACCGGAGGCCTCGTTTTCGATAATCTCTTTCTTGCGTTCGCGCAGATAATCCAGGCTCACCGGCCGGTTCTCCTGGTACGATTCGGCGGCGATCTGGTTGAGGTTCATCAAGTTGAGACCGCTGGTAATCTTGGCAATCCGCTCACAGTTCAGACGGTAATCCAGAATAATTTCTTCTTTCCGGTTGAGGTATTCCAGAAAGCTCTGCCGTACCTTCTCATCCGGCAGGGGAATGTTCACCTTCACTGTATGTGGTGAGCGTACCAGCCGCGGGCTGAGATCAGCCAGGTTTTCAGTGAGCAGCAGGATCGACACATCGCCCTGCGTGAAAATAGGATCGTGGGCCCAGCGGTTGAGGGTTACCAGGCAGTAGCGGTCCTCCTCGTCCATATGGGAGAGTTCGGTGTGCGGAACAATGGTCTCCGCATAATCCATGATCAGGACAATCCGCTTTTTGTGCGGAATGTTCATCAAGAAGTACTTCTCCAGGTAGTCGAAGGCCTTGGCCGGATTCTTCGACACCAGGTCGTCCGGATCCTCGTCGGGAAAAAGCCGCCGCATCTCGGCCAGGTAGTTCTTGCGCATCTCTGTGTCGCAGAAATTGATGCCGGAGGAACGGTCGTAATAGACAATGATATCCTTGTTCCCGAACAGAACCTCGGAGATAAACTCCTGAATTCGGACGAAGATAAACTCGCCCTCTACCATCTTGTTCGGCAGAAAATCGCGGATATTGCCGTGGACAATGTAGAGGTTGGTAGTTTTTGAACAGTATTTATATGACAGATCTTGCGCCCAGTAGGGCAGTACTTTTATAAACTCAAGGTTTTTTAAGATTAGTTGCTCCGGCATGTTCCCTCCCGTATAATGCGCGCGCGTTTACTCCTCTCGAAGCCTCTGAAAACCTTCCCCTTCAATTATGTTTTTACGCCCCTGATCGAGATGGCGCTGAAGTAGTTCGATAGCTTCGGCAGAATTCTTTTTCAAGAATTTAAGAATCTTTCTATGGATTTCGTACGTAGATTCGATGTCCGGAGGACCGCCAATGCCGTATATTTCGGTCATGTTCAGATGCAGGTACAGTTCATGGTAAAATTTGCTGAGAAAGCGATTGCCCGCCAGCTCGCATAGCAAGTTATGAAACCTGCTGTCGAGCTGAATATACTCCGATAACTGTTCTTCCGGTGGATGAGTGACGATTTCCTGCATCTGCTGTACGGTGTCTTCAAGACCGCTCAGCTCTGCTTCGGTAATTGTACGGTAGATGGACCGGATTGCCTGCATTTCGATCATTTCACGCAATTCGAAGGCATCTAGCACGTCCTTTTGCGATGGCTCGGCCACATAGCAGCTGCTGCGGGGCTGAATGACCACTACGCCTTCGTGCTCGAGGCGTTTGAGGGCATCGCGTATCGGAATTGTGCTCACCCCGAGCTGCTGGGCCAGCTGCTTGATGTTGAGAGTATCTCCATATTTCAGCTTCCCGGTAATGAGTTTGGACTCAAGGTACGTATACACCTCATCGCTGAGGCTTGGTTTATTCGTCAACTCTGCCATTCAACATGAGTGTAGTGCGAAAGCGGCATTTAATGCAACCCGCTTTTTCATTTGCCGCGAAGATCCGCAGGGAACAACGATCGTGATCGCCCGCCGGGGCTTGAAGTTACGCCCCGCTTCGGCGTAGGGTAGGTGCCGGGAGTGTGAGAATGGAAACAGAACCTATCGTTATATATACCGACGGCGGCTGCAGCGGTAATCCCGGGCCCGGCGGATGGGCCTTCGTGCTGAACGACGGCGCTCTGCGGCGGGAACGCTCCGGCGGTTCGCCGGACACCACCAATAACCGGATGGAACTGACTGCGGTTATCGAGGCGCTGAAAACAGTGCAGTCGGAGCTGGGCGACACCGGACGGTCGATCGAGCTGTACACCGACAGCCAGTATGTAAAAAACGGCATTTCTTCCTGGATACACAACTGGGAGCGCAACGGCTGGCAGACCTCCAACAAAAAGCCCGTAAAAAACAAGGAGTACTGGCAGAAACTCAAAGCCCTCACGGATAAGCTATCAGTGAACTGGCACTGGGTGAAGGGCCACTCCGGCAACGAGCTCAATGAGCGCTGCGACCAGATGGTCCGGCAGGAGATGGACGCCCAGCTGCAGCGCAAAAGCTGAGCTCCGTCCAAGCGGTGGCGGTCGATCAGCTGCTTCAATTTTTTTTCATAATAAATCAGAAAACTCTGCCCCGCCTCTTTCTCTGTAGGAGGAAGAGATGCAAATCGTAAGTTTTGTGAATCGGGGTTACCACGGGCATATTGTAACTGTAGAGGTTGATCTGCGGTGCGGAATTCCAGGTATGGATATTGTCGGCCTGCCGGACAGTGCAGTTAAGGAGGCTCGCGAGCGGGTACGGGCGGCGGTCAGGAACTCGGGGTTCCGGGTGCCCCGCCGGCGCATTTTGATTAACCTGGCGCCGGCGGGTGTGAAGAAGCAGGGGGCCGCCTTCGACCTGCCGATGGCCGCCGCCTTACTGACCGTTGATACTCAGGTGCCTTCTCCGCCGGGCTTATCGGTCCTGATAGTCGGTGAGCTCGAACTCTCCGGCCGTATCCGTCCGGTGGCAGGCGTGTTGGCAGCGGTACATGCCGCACTGCAGAGCGGCGCCCACATATGTATTGTCCCACCGGAGAATCTCAACGAGGCCCGAACGGTAGCCGGCGGCAAAGCGATTGCGCTGGCG
>CAZAMY010000170.1:0-5858 GCA_964485995.1 uncultured Sediminispirochaeta sp. | reverse complement strand
AATAGAGTTTTTATTACTGCTCATAGCAACTGTACTAGTGCTGCTGCCTGTTCAGAATGCTATTGACCAGTACATGGAACGCCTCCAAAGCGAGACAATCGCTTCTCTCGAAAAAAACCTCAACCGCTCTATTTCGTACGAGAGCATCTCCCCCTCTCTGCTAATGTACCTCGAGGTCCGTTCTGTAAGTATAGAAACATTTACCCCGGATGGGCCACAAAATGTAGCCATCGGTAAAATCAGAGTATATTACAATCTACTCACCCTTTTGAGGGGCGAGATATTTACCGCTGTTTCTGAAATTCGCCTCATCAACTCGAAATTCTCCTATGATCAGGTGAACGACAGACAGCTCATCGAACGCATTCAACGCATGCTGCAGAACGGGGGATCCGCCCGCCCTGAGAACCAAAACCTGAAACTACCGGAACAACTCAAAATCAGCGGACAGAATATCGATATTTACTTCCGGAATTCACAGTTGGAACTGAGACTCTCCGATCTCTTCTTTACAGTTTCCAACCGCAGAGAACGTTTTCAGATCGAAGCCGAAGGGCGTATGGAAGCGGGGTTTCTACAGTCGATTCCTATCGGTGACAGCCTTTTGCGGCAGGCCAGCAGCAGGTTCGAACTAAACGGACGTTATTCACAAACCAACCGCCAAATATCATCACGTCTCGCTATTGAGAATTTCTCCTCTAATCTACTGGATTTCAGCGGCTTAACCCTGGAAGTCGACCAGAATAAGGAGGCAATCAGCATACGGAAAATTGAAGATAGATCACCCTGGGACTTCAAAGTAGATTACGCGCCTCAACTAAAAGAGATATCGGTTCGGTTTGCGGCTGAAGAGTTTTCACCGATTCAGAACATCAGCCCCAAAGAGGACCTTTATCCCTATTCAGCCTGGCTCAATTCGACTGTCAGCGGAACCGCCGACCTCACTTACGATCTAAAAAATCAAAACACCCGCTACAAGGGTCAAGTGGAGGTCAGGGCTGACAACGAGTTTCTCCCGTTTCCAATACGATTGAGTACCAAAGTAAGCGGCACCGATACCTACGCAGTATTCGATCAACTGGCGGTCCGCTCATCTAAAATTGATGCAAATTACCGGGGAACCGTTCAATTCGAAAACCCCTTCGCCACAGGATACCTGAACCTGCAGAAACTCAGGCTTGCCGATCGAGTACTGCAGGGTACCGCTTCAATTCGGGGCAGCCGGGACGCTTTTGCAATCACTTCGCCCTCGATAGGCCTCGATACAGTTGAATTGAAGCGGATCAATATAGAAGGTACACTTACCCCGGAAGAGATTGACTTTGCACTGACAGCAGTTCACGGATCGAATGAAACCGCTGAAAGCAACATTCGGATCGATGGAACCTACGTGTACACCCAAAATCCCTTCTTAGAGCTATCGCTTTCAGCAAATGGAGTACCCACCAAAACCGCAGCCAGAGAGTTTTTGCCTGAGAGAGTAACCTCGATGGTATTGGATCAGGCGCTGAATCTTACCACCGAAGCCTACTTGACCACCAACTTCGAGCGATTCTCCTTTTCTCTGCTTCCATTTATCCTCCGACAGCCTGATGGAACAGAAATTGCACGCGGCTCGATAAACGGAAATAATGACCGTCTGAAAATCGAGAATGCCAATCTAAATATCGGCCGCTATGAGGCCGGAGGCGAACTCGAGGTAGTCAAGCAGTCCGCTGCGACTTATAGCTTCAAGAGCTCGGTAACCGTAAATTCGGTGTTCTATAATCTGAGCGGGGCTCTACACAGAGGGTCTACACTGGTAGTACGCGGCAATTACGGCTTGTATCTGGGAATGGTACTGCAGCCGGAATATACTGCTTTCTCCGCCAAACTGGATAATCTGCCGGTCCCCCTCGGCACAGGCGGGGTGTCCGAGGTAAGCTTCAACGGCCGGGGAGTGTACCGCAGCAACGATAACTGGAATGTGCAAATCAACCGGCTGATGCTGCGCGATATACCTCAACTTCCGGAGGAGAGTCAGGTTGAGCTCTCCGGGTCAGCAAAACCAAACTCATTTCAGGTAACCCGTTTGAACTACTCGGACGACGTTTCCGCATTGAATGGAAATGCCGACTTGAGGTATACGTCGCTGCGACCGTTTATAGGCAACGGATGGGTAAATCTGGCCAACGAAGCCGAGAGTGAAGCCTACCGACTCGTGGGACGCAAAGCCCCTGCAGGTATTCAAGCCAACCTGCAGGTAGTTTCAGCTCCGGTGTCGCGCTTCCAGGCGTTACCGGTAGAAGGACTTGTCTCTGCTTCGATTGATGTGAGAGGCTCCTACGAGAACCCGCGGGTAAATTTTTCCGTAAATCTGGATGAGGGGGAATACCGCAACGGCCCGCTGCTCTTTGAAGCCGTCGGTCGATACAACCAGAACCTGCTCCAACTCAACTACGCACGCGCTGAATACCGCTCAAACCTGCTTCAAAAAGCAGAAGCGGAGTTCGATTTTACTTCGGGTGACTTTGGCATCCAAGGTGAATATCGCGGTATTTTTTCTCGGAAGAGCGCTTCGGCCGCTATCACCCTTAGCGGGACATCCCCCGAACTGCAAGCCCCTGCCGACCTGACGAAGCTGCTTAACTCAGATTTGACTGCCAGTCTGGCAATCGAGCAAATTCAGCTGTTGGGTGAGGAACGGGAGAACTGGTACATTAGCATACGTCGCGAGGCTGAAGAACTCCGGTTTCGCGGCGGACCTGATCAGGCGCTCGAAGCTGTGTATCGGGGGAACGGAGATTACCTGATTTCCCTGTCCGATCCTCTGCCTATACAGTTCGACGCCAGCGGCAATTTGACCGAAGAGGATTTTGCTTCATCGATTAACGATATCAACATCGATATGCGCATCATGCGCATATTGGGCGTAGAGGCAATCGACTTCGGTTCGGGTCGAGTAACCGGAGATCTGCTCATCAATGGAGCCCCGAATGACCCTGTTTTCAACGGAACCCTGCAGGCCGGCCAACTGTCCGGAAACGTGATTTTCGTAGCCGAACCGGTAGAACCGTTTTCGACCGCAATCGTATTCGAAGGCAAACAGGCCACTGTGAATCCGGTCCAAGTAACCACCGGCAACCGGCAGGCCCTGTTCTCAGGGGGCTTTGAATTCGACCGCTGGACACCTACCAATATCAGAATCGACGTCGAGGTTATCGGCCAGGAGGGAGTCCATATTATCTACAAAGAACCCTCTTCCGGGTTGAATGTAGACGGTTACGTTCTGGGCAGATTCAGCTTTCAGCAGAGTATTGACAACAATCTTATAGAGGGTGATCTGACAGTACGGAACGCGGTGGTTGCCCTGGAGGAAAAACGGCCGGTAGAGGTTGAGCCCACCAACCCTCTGGTAGTCGATCTGAATATCGAAACCGGAAGGCGTGTAGAGTTCTTATGGCCACGCCGGAGACTGCCGATTCTGCAGGCCTTTGCCGATACCGATCAGAATCTCCGGATCTACTTTGATAGCCTCACGGAAACATTCAGATTGACCGGCGAAGTGAGCATGCAAAGCGGAGAACTCTACTACTTCCAGCGCAGCTTCTACATCAAAGATGGTATGATCACCTTTAACGAAGATGAAAACACCTTCGACCCGCTGTTGTCGGTAGATGCAGAGATAAAGGAGATCGACAACAGCGGCCGGCCGGTTACCATCTCTATGATAGTAGATAATGAGCCCCTGAGCAGCTTTACTCCCCGGTTTGAGTCGCAGCCGGCATTGAGCACAGTAGAAATTGCGAATATACTGGGAGCCAATCTGTACACCCAGTTTTCGGACACACAGACGGATTTAACATCGGCATTGTTGGTTACAGGGGATATCTTTAGTCAGTTTAGTGTGGTACGCTCTTTCGAGAACCAGGTGAAGGATGTATTCAACCTTGACCTGTTTTCACTGAGAACACAGATGATACAGAATGTGATTCTCGAGCGGGTGCTGAATCAGGACATTACCCGGGCTCCTGAAGACGAAGGAACCGTGGGGAGGTATCTTGACAATACTACCCTGTTCTTGGGAAAGTACCTGGGAAACGATCTGTTTTTTGAAGCACTGCTTCAGATACAACAGGATCCGACTACTGTCGGAGATTTTCAGCAGGATGAGTTAAACTTTACCATGGAAGTCGGGCTGGAGTGGAAAACACCACTGTTCCTGCTCAACTTTTCGATAAGCCCGGATTTTGTTGAGCCGCTCAACAGTATCCAAAATACGAGTCTGGGCTTATCATGGGATTACTCGTACTAATACAATTTGCATGAGGGAGATTATATGCGCAAAGGCTGCTTAGCAATCGTTCTTTTTACCACTATCCTGTTTGGATTGTCCGCACAGGAAGACCAGGCCTGGTATATAGACAAACCGATTGTCGACATTCAGTTCAATGGTCTGAAGCACGTGAGTGAAAGTGAACTGGAACCAATCGTCAATCCGTTCATAGGTCAGAGATTTTCCGACAGTCTGTTCATGGATCTCCAGAGCAAGCTGTATGCATTGAACTACTTTTCTCGCATAAAAGCCGAAGCCGACTCGAAAACTGCCGCCCGCGAGGAGCTGATACTTATTTTCACAGTCGAAGAACGGCCGATTATCGATGAAATAGTCATAAATGGAAACAGGAATGTCCGCGATTCGGAAATTCTCGATACAATACTTCTCAAGCGCGACGATATTCTCACCAAAAACAAACTAACAGTGGATGAGAACGCCATAAAAGATTTGTATTTGGAGAAGGGTTATCCCAATGTTGCCGTAAGCTCGGAGAGAGAAGTCGATGAAGATGAGAACACTGTCCAGGTAATATTCACCATCGAGGAGGGCGCCCAGACCCGTATCCGGTCAATTCAGTTCTCCGGGAATACATTTGCCTCGGCAGACACCCTCAGAAAACAGCTGGTTACAAAGGAGCAATCCTTCTTTCACAGCGGGGTGTTCAAACAGAATCAGCTCGAACAGGACAAAACTAAAATTGAGGAGTACTACCGCCAGCGCGGCTTCATAGATGCACAAGTGGCTGAAGTTACCCGCGAAGTGGTGGAAACCTCGGGAAATAAGAATTTTCTCGAACTCACCTTTTTTATTGAAGAGGGGGCACAATGGACCTTCGGGGGTATCGAGTTCGAAGGCAATAAACTCTTCAGCGATGAAGAGCTGATGGACAAGGTAAGCCTGGAAACCGGCGAAACGCTGAATCTATCGCAGCTGCAGCAGAGTTTTACCCGCATTAGCGATATGTACTACAACGACGGGTATATCTACAACAATATCAGCCGCCAGGAACAGCGTAACCCGGAAAACCGTACCGTTTCCTACACCATCAGCGTAGTCGAAAAGGGCCGGGCCCATATCGAGAATATTCTGGTGAAGGGCAACGATAAAACCAAAGACAAGGTTATCTATCGCGAAATTCCGCTCGAAACAGGTGATATCTTCAGCAAAGAAAAGGTTATTTCCGGAATGCGGAACCTGTACAACACCGGCCTGTTCACCAATGTAGCGCCGGAAACCCCGTACGGCAGCGCAGAGGGGCTGATGGACCTGGTTATAAACGTGGAAGAGGCCAAAACCACCAATATCAACTTCGGTATCACCTTTACCGGCCAGGCCGGTGAATTCCCTGTAATCGGATTTCTGCGCTGGAACGACAACAACTTTCGCGGTCTCGGCGAACAGCTGTCCATCGGCACCGAACTGTCGGGCAACCGGCAGAACCTCAACTTCGGCTATCAGACCAACTGGCTCTTCGGCCAGCGGATGTCCGGCGGAATCGATTTCGACATTTCACATACAAAGAACACGGATGTCCGTCAGG
>CAZAMY010000169.1:3030-5861 GCA_964485995.1 uncultured Sediminispirochaeta sp. | reverse complement strand
CACTGATTGTATCAGGAGCGCCATTCCAATCCCCGATACACACAGGATAAGTCTCCAGTGGAACCAAATAGAAAAAGGTCAATCCACGCCAATACCAATAGAAATTTACATAATTCCATCCCATAGCGGCCTTCAGGATGATGCTCTGTTTGTCTACTTCATTGTACGGATTGATGAAGAGAAGCGTAGTTCGATGTTCATTGGAGAAACTAGTGAAAAACTACCCCAAAACGAGGCACAGTCAGGGCAGTTTAACGATGGACTACCTCAACAGCTTATGTCGGACTACAATCTCACCCAGCGCGAGGCCGAAGTTGCCCATTTTATCCTCAACGGTCTGACAAACAAGGAGATCGGTTACAATCTACACGTAGCTGAAATTACAGTGAAAAAGCATGTATCAAGTATATACCGTAAACTCAATGTGAGTAGCCGCTTTGAATTCTTCAAGAAAATAGGGGCGCTTTCATAGCAGGTAGATAGCCGGATATTGCGGCGGTGCCAGTACTGCGTTACACATTGGATTCTCCAATGGCGATGAGGATGAAGCACTTTACTCTACCAGCCGGGCCAGATAGTAAATCCGCCATAGGAATGCTTGACAAAAAAGAAAAATTTGTGCATTCTCCTCTTTACCTATAGGGGGCGTAGCGAAGATGGTTATCGCGCCGGCCTGTCAAGCCGGAGATCGCGGGTTCAATCCCCGTCGCTCCCGCTAAGCCGTTTGATATAACTCAAACGGCTTTTTTTGTGCCCATTTCTACCAGCCACACCCAATCTCCTGCAAATTTGAAATCTCGCTTCTCAGCTATTATACTTTATATGTACATGCACCTGATAGAATTACACATCGCGAATATATCTGTTCTAATCAAAAAATCATATTTATTAACTATAGGAGTTAATTATGTCAGAAAATGAAAATCGTATTATGATGATCTCCACTCATGGATATGTAGCCGCCGAAGCACCATTGGGAGCTCCCGACACCGGTGGTCAGGTGGTTTATGTACTTGAACTCTCAAAGAAAATGGCCCAGTTCGGCACGAAAGTAGACATTTGGACTCGGCAGTTCGAGGATCAGCCGCAGATCGAAGAGGTCGATGAGAATGTGAGAATCATTCGGATGCCTTGTGGCGGTAAGGACTTCATCCCGAAAGAATATCTGTATGAAAAGATTCCCGAATGGGTGAAAAACGCACTCGGGTTTATAAAGAAGAACAACTTGTCTTACAGCTTTGTAAACAGCCATTACTGGGACGCCGGACTTGCCGGACATATGATCAGCGAGAAACTGGATATCCCCCATGTGCATACCCCCCATTCAATTGGAAAATGGAAAAAGGAGCAGATGGAGACCGACTATCCGCAGAATGCCGACTCCTTCGAAGAGAAGTATAACTTCACCGACCGAATCAAGTATGAAACCATGATTTATCGCTCCTGCGATCTGCTGATCGCTACCACTCCCATCCAGGTTGATAAAATCGAAAGCGACTATGATATTCCGCAGAAGCGAATTCGCATGATACCTCCCGGATATGATGACAACCGTTTCTTTCCGATTGGCGAGTCGAGCCGCCAGGCAATTCGGGCCCAAATCGGATTCGAAGGCAGAACGGTGTTCGCAGTCTCCCGGCTGGCGCATAATAAGGGCTTCGACCTGCTGATCGACAGTTTTGCTCTGGTGGCAGAACGCATGGAAGATGCCCAGCTCGTGCTGGCTATCGGCCACGAGGATCGCGATGAGACAGAGGAGGAGATTTATCAGAACTTGATTTCCCTTACCAAAAAGCACAATATCGAGGACAGGGTTCAGTTTGTCGGCTTCATCGAAGATGAAGAGCTTCCGGATTATTACCGGGCGGCAGATCTGTTTGCGTTGTCGAGCCGGTACGAACCCTTCGGCATGACAGGTGTCGAGGCTATGGCCAGTGGAACCCCCTGTGTTGTGACTATTCACGGCGGGTTGTGCCGTGTACTCGAATACGGTATCCACGCACTGTTTGCCGATACCTTCGACCGGGAAGATCTGGGCATTACCATGTACCATGTGCTCAAATATAACTCGCTGCAGCGAAGACTTTCTGAAAAAGGTGCTCAACGCGCCCGCGCCCGTTTTACCTGGACCGGAATCGCCCAGAAACTGTTAAATGATGTTGAGAACCTCACCGATGTAACCCACATCAGCGATATCAAACCCAAAGAACATCTCTAAATAGAAGGAGTGAGAAGAGCTGCTACATGAGTGAACAAATAAAACTATTCTCATCCGATCTGGACGGAACGCTGCTGGGAAAGCCGGATGCTACTCTGGCTTTCCACCACACCTGGAATAAAGTGAGAGAAACCTCGCAGCCCCAGCCGGCTCCGGTGCTGGTCTACAATTCTGGACGGCTACTGCCGCATACTCTGGAGGTCATGAAGGCCAGCTATCTGCCCGACCCCGATTATCTCATCTGCGGAGTCGGAACGATTATCTATGACTATAAGAATCGCGAGTACATCAAAGTTTTTTCCGATACTCTCAACACCGGCTGGGATCGGGAACTGGTACAGCATGTGATGCACTCTTTCTCCGAGATCGAAGAGCAGCCGAAAAAGTATCAGAACAAATTCAAATCGAGCTGGTACATACACGATGCTCCCCAAGAGAAGATTGAAGAGATTCGCAAGGCTCTGGAGGATGAGGGACTCGCGGTAAACGTGATCTACTCATCAAGCCGCGACCTGGATATTCTGCCGCAGTACGCCAATAAGGGCAACGCCCTCAAATGGCTGCTGCACTGGCTCGACATCGAGCCGCAGGAGACCCTGGTAGCCGGCGACAC
>CAZAMY010000169.1:0-2930 GCA_964485995.1 uncultured Sediminispirochaeta sp. | reverse complement strand
GGCTGCTGCACTGGCTCGACATCGAGCCGCAGGAGACCCTGGTAGCCGGCGACACCGGCAACGACAACTCGATGTTTCAGATACGGAACATCAAAGGAATTATCGTAGAAAACGCCCAGCCCGAACTCTTTCTGGAAACCATCGAACGCCCCACCTATTCGGCCACCAAGCCGTTTGCCGACGGGGTGCTGGAAGGGCTGTTGCACTTCGGTGTCATCTCAAAAATCGAGGATGTAAGCAGTGAAGAACTCAGCCATAAGAACTTCGACCCGCAGCTGCACAACCTCGTTAGGTCGGAGGAGTTCAAGGCCCTCTCGCATGATCAAATCGAGTTCATCAACACTGCCTACCAGGAAGCCCTCAAGGCGCTGCGCAAAAACATTACTCCCTTCGGTTTCTCGGCCTGCAGTTTGTCAGACAACACCTTCAAATCGACCGATGAAAACTACCGCAGTATCTGGGGACGCGACGGCGCAATTACTGTGATACAGTCACTCTCGGTAGACGACGAGGATATCCGCGAGTGCCAGCGGGCTACTCTGGCAACCCTGCTCGAGCACATCTCACCCCGGGGGCAGGTGCCCAGCAACGTCCGCATAGACAGCCAGGTGCCCGACTACTCCGGAGTTGGCGAAATAGCGTCTATCGACAGCGGTCTATGGCTGGTAATCGCTTTTTACCATTACATCCGACAGACCCGGGACTATCAGTTCCTGCGCATCTGGTCGAATGAAATCAATATGGCGATGAACTGGCTGGAAGCCCACGACAGTAATTACGATTCTCTTATTGAGGTACCTGAGGCCGGAGATTGGATGGATCTGTTCGGCCGCAGCTACAATGTCCTGTACGACGAGGTGCTCTGGTATTACGCCAACCTTACCCACGGCCGCATCGCCGAACTATTGGGCGACTTTAGCCTTTCCAGCTACCGGCTGCGGCTGGCACAGAGTATTAAGGAGGCCATCAACCGCAAGTTCTGGCCGTCTATTCATAGCGAGAGCATCCGAAAGTTCTCGGAGCAGCAATACACCCTCGGCGATACTCACTATCTACTGGCAGAGATTACTCCCTTTGGATTCGACTGGCGCTGCGATGTGTACGGCAACATTCTGGCCGCACTGTTCAATGTGCTGAGTATGGACCGTGCAAAAATGGCCTTCAACTTTATGTGGGGTGTCGGAGCCAACGAACCGGCTCCGGTAGTCAATCTGTATCCCCCAGTACTCTCCGGCGATCCACAGTGGCGCCCCTATTATACGGTCAATCTGCTCAATCTGCCCGATCACTACCATAACGGAGGGGTCTGGCCCTTCATTGGCGCCTACTGGGTCATGTTCATAAGCCGGCTCGGATTACGCGATTTAGCCCAGCAGGAGCTCTACCGTCTGGCACAGGTAAACAAACAGGGCATTGAAGCAGACTGGGAGTTCAACGAATGGGTGCACGGTAAAACCGGCCGCCCCATGGGCAAGCGCTACCAGGCTTGGTCGGCCGCTGGATTCATCGGCGCATACTATAATCTGCAGATCGAGATGATGGGCTAATAGCGGCCTATACCTTTTCCGCGGAACGCAGCAATAACCCGCAATGAGTTCCCCACTGCAAGCAGCGCAACACCAACATCCGCAAAAACCGCTGCCCACATAGTTGCCATACCCGCGATTCCCAGACCGAGCACCGCTACCTTCACTCCCAAAGCTCCGACTATGTTCTGAATAACGATTTTACGTGTGTACCGGGCTATCCTGATGCCCGCCGGCAGGGTCCGCAAATCATCTTTCATCAAAACGATATCCGCCGCCTCGACCGCAGCGTCAGAACCGATCCCTCCCATGGCAACGCCTACATCGGCAGCAGTTAACACCGGGGCATCGTTTATGCCGTCGCCGACAAACATGACAGACTCCCGCTCCTTGGCCCTGCTCTTCAGCATTTCGATTCGCCGCAGTTTATCTTCGGGCAGCAGTCGCGAGTAGTACCGTTTGATGCCGGTCTGCATGGCCACCTGGCCGGCGGCAGATTGATCGTCTCCGGTAAGCATGACAATATTTTTCACACCGAGATCTCTTAGATATTGCACAGTTTCAGCCGCTTCGGCTTTGATTTCATCAGATATTAGTATATAACCCAGATAATTTCCATTAATTGCCACATACACCACCGTCCCCTGCACCTCGCAGTCCTGGTGCGGAATTCCCTGCTGGTGCATCAGGCGGTCACTGCCGACTACAACTTCCGAACCATCAACTTCACAGAGCACGCCGTAGCCCTTGTGTTCACGGTACTCTGAAACAGCGCTATTCGTAGTGTCTGTATTCAGATCGGAGAACTGCTGGGAAGCGGCACTCCGGATGGCACCGGCGACCGGGTGCCGGGATTGAGACTCACCGGCTGCCGCCCATTTGATCAAATCGGTCTTGCTATATCCGTTACGAGGCACAATCTCTGTTACGGTAAAGTTGCCCCTTGTGATTGTACCGGTCTTATCAAAAGCGATGGTTTCGGTTTTCAAAAGCCGGTCGAGATACTCAGCACCCTTTACCAAAAGACCCGACTTGGCCGCCGCACCGACCCCGCCAAAATATCCCAAGGGAACCGAAACCACGAGAGCACAGGGGCATGAAATAACCAGCAGTATGAGCGCACGGTAGCCCCAGACTGTCAGGGTTTGTCCGGGAACAAGAACCGGCGGAAGAAAGGCCACCAACGCGGCCAGTATAACTACAATCGGGGTATAATATCTGGCAAACCGGGAGATGAACCTCTCGGTTGGAGCCTTGCGGCCGGCAGCATCTTCAACCAGGTGGAGCACCCGCGCCACTGCCGACTCGTCGGCCGGTTTTTCAGTTGAAACCGTTAATGTACCGGCGCCGTTCACATATCCGCCCAGCACACTATCACCCGGCTAAATGGATTTTGGAATCGAC
>CAZAMY010000168.1:0-5874 GCA_964485995.1 uncultured Sediminispirochaeta sp. | reverse complement strand
TTCCGCCGGTGAGCGCGGCTTTCAGCACCTGCTCAACCCGCTCCACTCCAAACTCCTCATTTTTATCCTCATCTTCTTTTTGGTGCTCTGTAACTTGCGGTCGGATTGACTCATCAAAACCGTCATCAATAAGGAGAAGAAAATCACCCGGTTGGAGGGTAATTTTTTTGGGGCCGAATGAACCGCCACCCTGCATTTTAAGCATCTCCGAATCGAAGACTCCCAGTGCAGGGGTCTTGCTGATTTCGTAGCTCTTGAGTTGTCCCTTTGTTTTACGAAACAGATAAATAGGGGAACCTCCCATGCTCCAGAGGTAGGCTATACCGCTCTGCTTCCATACCAGTATTATGCTTATAGCCACGAAACGGCCGAATAACCCTTTTTCCGCAACCTTTTGGTTGATCTCCATGAGCGCGCTGCTTATCCAGCTCGTTCCCCCGCTTATCTTATAGGTATTTGCCGCTTGTTCGAAAAGACCTTTAATGTAGACCGCAATCAGTGCAGCCGGTTTCCCCCGACCAGCCACATCTCCCACAAAAAAGAGCTTGGCCTCATCGTCTTCGCTGTAGTGGTACACTATACCGGGAGGTTCGGAGAGGTTTTCTAAATAGGCACAGCTTTCTATGCGCCCTCCGGTCTCAATACAGTTCTGGTTAGTTGTGCCGTTTTCGGAAAAGCCCATAATTGAGTCGCCTACCTGTCGGCTTAAATTCGTCTGCCCGCGATAATCTTCGACCTGTTTTTCAAGGCTCTCTTTTTCCGCTATCAACTTTTTCTTTTTTGCTCCGAACATAGGCGCTCCTTCTTTCTATACAAGGTAACAGGCATAAGTATATTAGACTCCCTTATCGAAGTCCAATTCGTTTTCGTCGCCGATATTGACCTGAAAACCATAAATTGATGAAAATGAAGTGGGAGGATGGACTGCATGTGTGCGGGAGAAACGGTACTATTGGTTGATCTGGAACGGAGCCTTCCGGATGTAGATTCCTACGACAGTGTTCCTGGGGAGTATGAGCGGTATGGCCGCTGTGCGATTCTGCGCAATGGTGCCTTCTGGTTTGGTGAGGTGAACTCGAGCCATCCGCCGAGCACTCAGGAGGGCTTCTACTGGGCGGTTGCAGGGAATGTGCTCTACATTTCTCCCCGCGGAGCACGCTACCGATTTCAGGAACATGTGAACGATGAGTTTATTCGGAACCTTGCACGGAAAATCGGTTTGAAGCGACGTTACCGCTACTTCCGTATACGGTGAGCGGGGATAACTATACAACTGTTAAGTAAAACTTGCGACGACGCAAGTTTACATCTCATTGTATCATCTCTATAAGAATAGTATAGTTTAATAACCTCTGGAACACACGGAGCAGGAGTTAAAAAAATGCAGTCGGAAGGTGTAAAAAAGAATCAGTCTTTGGGAAAAGCGTTGCAGATCTTTGAAGTCTTGGCACAGCAGGCTTCTCCTATGCGTTTGCAGGAATTGGCGCGAGAGTTAAATATGCCGGATAGTACCTTGCTGCGCTTTCTGAACACTATGATCGACTATGGGTATGTGTCTAAAGAGCAGGAAACCTTGCGCTACAGTCTGACACTTAAGCTGGCGCAGTTGGGAAGCAGGGTTCAGGCGAATTATCCCTACCAGAAGATTATTCACCCTTATCTGGAAGAGCTGAGCCGGAGGCTGCAGGAACCGGTCTCGTTGTGTGTAGAGCAGAACGGGAATGTAGTCTACATCGATACGGTAGACGGGCCTGATCACATGCTGCGAACGCTGCAGAGGATCGGTAAGGTGGCGCCGATGCACAGCACCGGGGCCGGGAAGGTGTTGTTGCAGAACTACTCTTCAAACGCACTGCGGGATTATGTAGAGGCGAAGGGGCTGCCGCCATTCACTGAAGCGACTATTACCAACGCCGAAGAGTTTTTCGATGAGATAGAAACGGTGCAACAGCGCGGGTTTGCATTTGATAACGAGGAGTGTGAGGTCGGAGTGCGGTGCATTGCTTTCCCGATCAAAGATTTCAGCGGCAAGAATATGGCCGCTGTCAGCATTTCCGCTCCAGTCACCAGACTCAATACCGCCAAAGAGGAAGAAGTAATAACAGTCTTGCGCGAAGTAAGCAGCCGCATTTCTGAAGAACTGGGCTGGACCCCTGACCAGATGGGCAGAGATTAGCCGACGGAGGGGAACCCAAGCTGCCACTAAACGCGCCTGTTCATACAGTTTTAATAATTAAAACAAGTTCTTAAAAAGTGAAATACTGCTTGACTTATGATGCGACTCCTCTATAGTATTAATGAGGGGTGGGTATGAAAACTGTTCATGAAAATGTAGATATTCTTGTTATTGGCGGGGGGACTGCCGGACATATTGCTGCGATTCAGGCTGGCCGGGCTTTGCGGGCGGCACGACCGGAAGACTCACCGGCTGTGCAGCAGCTGACTAACGACCCACCCGCCCAACACCTTCCAGACAACGCTGCGCGGATATCAGTAATTGAAGCTGGACAGATGCTCGGCGGAACCATGACTGAGGGTGGAGTCTTCATGCCCAACCATTTTCACTCCCGCAGCCAGCCGGTAGTGCAGGGAATTCCCTGGGAGCTGTATCAGCA
The DNA here is from genome assembly GCA_964485995.1 of uncultured Sediminispirochaeta sp. Lineage (GTDB taxonomy): Bacteria > Spirochaetota > Spirochaetia > DSM-16054 > Sediminispirochaetaceae > DSBN01. The sequence continues at coordinate 3,259 of CAZAMY010000168.1, read as the reverse complement.
GAGCCGGGAAATCGAAGGGCGTCCTCCCAAACCTTACCACCAGCGCCGACCGGTAGACACTCCAGGATATTACAGCCATATCAATATCCCCATTTATGCAACTCTCGCCGAACAGAAGGCGGTGGAGGCCGGCGTGAGGCTACACTACGGCGAGTTCGTCGGTGAGGTAGTTCAGGCGGAGGATGGATGGGAAATTGTCTCCTACGCCCGCGGAGTAAAGCGGATTACTACAGCTAAAGAGATAATCGACGCCTCTGGCGATGCCGACGGCGCTCGGGCGGCCGGGCTGGCAGTGGAGAAGGCCCCGACCCGCCAGCCCGGAACACTGCAGTACCGGATAGAGGATATAGATCTGCAGCAGGTGTGGAAAGGCGAGGTGCAGCAGCTGTATGATGAAGCACTGGCAGAGGGGCGGCTGCAGCCCGGCGATTGGGCCTATTTCGAAACCTATCCCTTTTTATGGTACCTACAAATGGGAGGCCACAACAGCACTCACGTATATGGATGCGATACTTCGGACGCCGACGGGCAAACCGATGCCAATATCCGCGGCAGGGCGGCAATGCTGCGGATGTATCAGTTTGTGAAAGAGGAGATTCCCGGAGCAGAACGAGCAGTACTCAAAACAATGTATGCGCGGGCCCTGTCCAGAGAGGGGCACCGGGTGATTGGTGAACATAGGATCTCTTACGATGAGTTTATGCAGGGCCAGAAATACCCTGATCAAATCTGTAATGCGTTTAACTATATCGATCTGCACAATGAAGACTCAGGCTGCGAAGAGGAGTTTCATGTGTCGGATGAAATTCTACCGAAAATACCCTACCGCGCCTTGATTCCGAAAGATACTGCGCGGTTTTTGATTGCCGGCCGGATTATTTCTTCCGAGCGCCGGGCGCTGGCCGGCCTGCGGGCCCAGTGTACCTGTATGGCCATGGGGCAGGTTGCGGGAGCTGCGGCGGCTTTGGCGGTTCAGCGCGGAATTCCCTCGCGGGATGTTCCGTCTGCGGATGTGGTTGCTTTGACTGTAGAACACGGTGCCGTTGCTGTGTAGCAGGGGCAGGACTCGCCCTCCGGTCGCCTGCGGCACTAAAACGACATCCTGTCGTTTTGCGCTTCCTGTTCGGTCGCGCCGTGCCTACGGATCGAGTCCTGCTGAGCAAAAAAAAACCGCATCGCTGATGCGATACGGTTGCTTTAGCAGGGGCAGGACTCGAACCTGCGACCTCCGGGTTATGAGCCCGACGAGCTACCATCTGCTCTACCCTGCGTCGACATTGATAAAATACTAAAGTATTAGACTTTGGTCAAGAGGGTACGTAATTATTGAAGGCCGCGGCCTATGCCGCGGCATGAAGAATGTGAATCATATCGGCCGGAACATGGCGTGCCGGCAGGCGCGTCTCCGCCCGAATTTTCCTTAGGAGGAATATATGGAAAACAAGATTAAAGAAATTGAAGAAATTATGCTAATGGGGCCGGGGCCATCGCTTACCCATCCACGGGTCTATACTGCGATGAGCCGGCCGACTTTGGGGCATCTCGATCCCTATTTCATCGGAATTATGGATGATATCAAAGCGATGCTGCAAAAAGTGTTTCAAACCAACAACAATTTGACCATTCCAATGTCCGGTACCGGGTCGGCCGGTATGGAGACTGTGTTCGTGAACCTGATCGAGAAAGGCGATCCGGTGCTTATTCTCATTAATGGTGTGTTTGGTAAGCGTATGCTCGATATTGCCCAGCGCCTCGGCGCGGATGCCGAATCCATCGATTTCAAATGGGGAACCCCGGTTACCACGGATGAAGTTGAGACGCAATTGAAGAAAAAACAGTACAAACTGGTCGCTATGGTGCATGCCGAAACCTCGACGGGTGTGTGTAATCCGGCCGAGAAAATCGGCAAAATAGTAAAAAATCATGGAGCCTTCTTTGTTCTCGACACCGTCACCAGCCTCGGCGGCATGGAAGTGGCGGTAGATAAGTGGCATGTCGATGCGGTGTACAGCGGTACTCAGAAGTGCCTCTCATGCCCTCCGGGTCTGTCGCCGGTTTCTTTTTCCGACCGGGCGGTTGATGCAATTATGAACCGCAAAAGTAAAGTACCCAACTGGTATCTGGATGTCAGTATGATTGCCAACTACTGGGCCGGGAAGAAGCGGGCGTACCACCATACCGCCCCGATCAACATGTTGTATGGTTTGTATGAGGCGCTGGCGGTCGTCTTGGAGGAAGGGCTGGAAAATGTCTACACGCGGCACCGGCAGATGCATGAAAAACTGGTCGCCGGTCTCGATGATCTGGGAATAAAAATGGTGGTAGATAAGCAGTTCCGCTTACCGATGCTCAATTCCATCTGGATTCCCGAAGGTATCGATGATGTCGAGGGTCGTAAGGCGCTGCGTTACGATCATCACATCGAAATCGGCGGCGGTTTAGGAGATTTTGCCGGGAAAGTGTGGCGCATCGGCCTGATGGGCAACACCGCTCGTGAAGAGCATGTCGACACGCTCTTGGCGGCTTTGAAGGACATAATGAAGTAACAAGATGTGGGGATTGTGCACGGGCGGACCAGTATCGGCCGCCCGGCCCGCCTCACTTCCGCCGACTGTCGTACTCCTCTCAGATCCGGCCGTTTCGCCGGTCGGCCTCGATCGCCTTGTGGTGCAGGCGCGAGAGTGAGCGCAGCGACCACAGCAGCAATGGAAATGTAAGAAAGGCAAAACCTCCGCCGATAAACAGGAAGAAATCGTAGGCCCCGTGAATCATCACGGCAATGAACAGGCCCCGCTTCCAGGCATCGGCCCGTTCGAACTTCGAAATGCCGAGGTAATAGCCCATGATGCCGGAGGCTACCGCATGCAGGGGGACGGCGGTAAGCCCGCGGATAATCAGGGTGGCTGGGCTGCCGAAGCTGTAGAAGATGTTTTCGAAGAAAGCAAACCCCAGGCTGGCGGTCACGGTATAGATGATACCGTCCATTACCTCGTCGAAGGCCGGGCGGTTCAGGATGAAGCGTTTTACCACGAACAGCTTGACCCCTTCCTCTACTAAACCGGCCACGATGAAGGCGCGAAAGGCCAGCTGCAGCAGCGGCGGATAGGGAATTCCAAGCGGATCAATTAACATTTCTAGCGCCGCCGCCGGAATAACGGCCACGAAACCGAGAAAAAAGGTGAAAATAAGCAGCCCGGTCGGTTCGCTGCGGGCCCGGTCCCAGCGGTTGAAATACCACAATAAAATCAATGCGGGCAGG
>CAZAMY010000167.1:0-5917 GCA_964485995.1 uncultured Sediminispirochaeta sp. | reverse complement strand
CGCTTCGCACCTCCGCCGAGAGCAGTTCGCCCAAGCTGCTGCGCCGCCCCTCAAAACTGTAGGGGCTCAGATTCAGCATTATCTCGGTACGCCCGGAGGCTCGCCGGCTGACCTTTTCCACAATAAACTCCGCAATATCCTCGGCGGAGTCCGTAACCTCGTCTCCAAACTCTCCCTGCTCCTGCGCACCAGCGGCAGCCGCACACAACAGCAATAACACCAAAAGTATCGTTCTAATTTTATCCATACAATGGAAGATATCACAGCGATGCGTCTGTGACAACTTTTTATGGGGAGATACTATTTGTCGCCGGTCGCTTCCCAGTATCCGGTGGGGAGCCGGCCGCCTGACAGTTGCCCCTCAGGCTGGCCCCCTGTATCCGTCGGTTCGTGTTAGTTTAAGAATCAGGGCCGGGCAGGTACCTTACCTACCGGCTGTAGGTCCCCATCAGCTGCGCCTCGGCCATCACATGCCCGTCGATCGCCTTCAGCAGCTTCTGCTTATCCAGCCCGGCCGGGGCGTCCACCGTAAAATCGAGGGCATACAGCGTAAAAAAGTACCGATGGGTACCGCCCGGCGGGCAGGGTCCGCCGTACCCGCTTTTACCGAAACTGTTCTTGCCCTGCAGTCCGCCCGGGCCCGGCTGCGGATCGTTTGCCACCGCTTCCGGCAAGCTGTTCGCCTCAGCCGGAATGTTGTAATACACCCAGTGCACAAAAGTGCCGCCCGGGGCGTCCGGGTCGTCACAGATCAGCACGTACGATTCAGTTCCAGAGGGTTCGCCATCCCAGCTCAAAGCCGGCGAAATATTCTGTCCGTCGCACGAGAACTTCTGCGGAATCGGTCGATTGTGTTCGAAAGCCGAACTCGTCAATTGCATAGTCATAGCCTCCTATTACAACATACTAACTGTACCGCCGCGCGACAAATTAACCGGCGCCACCGCTGCTGCTTCAGCGCTGCTGCCGCTTTTCATATTGCTCGATGATGGTGCTCAGGTATCGCGATTTCATCTGTTCACTGGCCATAATCTGTTTCACCGGCGGCAGCTTCAATATAACCCCCAAAATCGCCGCCATGGCGCGGTGGGAAAAATGGTAGCGGTTGTCGAAAATCAGGTTCTGCAGCTTCCCCCGTTCAATAGCCATCTGCACCACGCGGTGGGTGGAGTTCACCGGCGTAATTACCCGCTCCTCCCGCGGCACCAGGGTCAGCGCCCCGGTAGGACAGGCCCGCACGCAGACTCCGCAGCCCAGGCAAATATCCTCGTGTATTTGGGCAATCTTGCGGTTCTTCTTCTGCGGATCGTTGGCCGAGACCAGACTCAGGGCTTCCACCGGACATACGCTCACGCATTTGCCGCAGCCGGTGCAGTTGTCTACCGCGACTGCCGGCAGAAAGTTGCTGGTGTGCACCGGCTGCAGAAAGCCGAACTTGCGGGCCGCCACCAGGGCTTCGCAGCAGCAGCCGCAGCAGTTGCAGATGAAGTTCACCCCGTTCTGCACATTCTCGCCGAACTGCACCAGATCGTGCTCATAGGCCTGGTCCAGCAGGTCCAGACACTCGGCTGCATCTATCTGCCGGGCAAAGCCGTTCTGAATCAGTGCGGCGGCGGAGCTGTTGAAGGTCATACAGATATCCATCGGCGCGTCGCAGGCGGTTCCGGCGTGGTGCATCTTGTGGCGGCAGTAACAGACACCCACTCCGATATGACTGGCCGTCTTCATCACTTCGCTGGCCCGCTCGTACGGCAGCACGTACAGGTCGTTGTCCGGCAGCAGGGCCGCCTCGTTCACGAACACCCGCCCCAGCTGGGTCTCGCCGTCGGTAAACAGGTCTTTGATAAAGTCTTCCTCGACATTCATGTATTGATAAAACAGCTGTCCCAGCACCTTCTGGTCGATATCCCCGCGCACCCGCATCATCGAGAACTCGAAGAAACCGGCCATCGGCGGCGGCAGCACGTACACGCTCTCGCCGTCGCGGGAGATATCCAGCAGAATTGCCCGCCCGGCCAGCCGGTCCAGCAGCGTGCGGGCCTCTTTTTCCGATACGTGCCACGCTTTGGCCGCTTTGGCCGCAGTAAACGGCTTGATCGGCAGCAGCGAGACCATCTCGGCCTCGTGCTCGTCAAACAGCATTTTCAAAATTGAATAGAGGGTTTTTGACGGCGGGGCTCCCTGGGGGAAGCGATTCAGCCGGTCAACCAAATTGTCGTAGCTGGATCCGTTCTTGAGGGTTCGATGTGCCATGGCCTATTGTAGCACTGATATTTTGCTACTCAAATTCGAAATTTCTTGTTAAGCTGTACGCGATGTTCAAAAAGCGTACGCCGAGAACAAAAAAGCTTAAGTTCAAGTTACAACTGCTCATCAGCATTGCACTGCTTATTCAGATACTCATTATCAGTACCCTATCTCTGTTTTTGTTCCATCAAAATGTAACCAGAAATGCACACGCTGCCCTGGTGCGCGATCTTGACCAGACACGCTCCTCGGTTGAGACCCTCAAGCATGAGCTGTACAACCGCATGCACCTGTTGCGCTACACGATTGAGGAGATGCCCGCCGACCAGCTGAACCGCAGCCATCTTTTTAAAGATATTCAGACCCACTTTACCTCAATCGATACAGACCGGGCGGTTCTGTTGAGCGAACAGGGCGTACCGATATTTCGCGTAGAAAAGCAAACCGGAAACCTCACCTCGATTGAAAACGAGGTCGATCTTGATCGGTTCAATTTTGTGCGCAGCACCTATATGCGGGGCGGCCCCGGACAGCAGCAGCTCTATCTTTTAACTGGCACAAAGGTGTATCATCCCAGTGGTAAGCGTTACTATCTCTTATTCATCAATTCTCTGAACAAAGATTTTGCAAACAACCTGTATAAGCGCACCGGGATAAACTTCGTGCTCTTTTTAGGCAACCGGCCGATTTGTTCGGTTGTCCCCGATTTCACCCTTCCGGCCGATTCGGTGGACTCTTTCAAGGAAATAAAAATCGGCTCCACGCCCTACAAAATTCACACCGAACTGCTCTCCTCCGACGTTTCCGAGGGGCTGCATCTCACCGTCTTGAGGTCGAATCTACGTGATAGACTGTATCTTCGCTGGCTGAACACCACCTTCATCGTATCGTTTTTAGTTACCCTCATTGTATCATTGGCGTACATCGTCGGAATGACCAACCGGATACTTTCCCCGTTCTATGAACTCAACTCATGGCTGGCAGAGTATTTGAAAACCGGGAAATCGGGTGAATTGACTATTACACAGGAGGGCGAAATCGAGTTTCTCACTCAGACCTTCTATTCAATGGTACAGAAGCTAATCAAAGAGGAACAGATAATTCGCAAGCAGCTGCATGAAATATCCTTCCTCAATAAGTACAACACCGAGATTATGGAAAATCTGCGCGCCGGAGTACTTATTCTCACCCCCGCAAAGAAGATCGACTTTTTGAACGAGTACCTGCGCTCGGTTCTCAACATAGCGGCCGAAAAACAGATTATCGGCATGCACTACACCACCTTCTTTAAATCGTATTTCAGCCCGGAAGGTCAGTGGAACAACTTTCCGACTCTCCGTTTCGAAGGAAAGAACTCATATATGCTGAGTATGCGGGACGGCAACAACACCGAGATCAAACTGTCGCTCAAACTCTCCCGGCTGGATGAAAACGATGCCGAGAGTCGAATTCTGATCGTGCTCGAGGATATTACCGACACTGAACGCTTATGGAACAAGATACTGATTACTGAAAAAGTCTCTTCTATGGGGCTTCTCTCAGCCGGCATGGCGCATGAAATCAACAACCCTCTCGGTTCAATACAATCGCATATCAACTATCTCAAGGCAGTTGAAACTACTGAAGAAAAAAAAGAATCAATAATGTGGCTCGAGACTGAGACCAAGCGGATTGAAGGAATAGTAAAACGGGTACTGACCTTCTCGCACGACGACAGCTCCGACTCTTCCGTCTCCAACCTGCATGAAATAATAGAAGAGGTAATCGAGGTAAGCCGCTACAGCCTCAAGGGCAAGCACATCGAGATAATTAAAAATCTGAATGCCGAACAGCCAACCGCGCTAATCGCCCAAAGCGAGGCCAAGCAGGTGATCTTAAATCTCTTTTTAAACGCTACCCAGGCCATTGAATCAAACGGGTTGATCACCTTCACTACCGCCGAAGAGGAAGACAAACTACATGTATATATTTCAGACTCCGGTCGTGGAATAGAAGAGAACCACCTGAAGGATATCTTCAACCCCTTTTTTACCACAAAATCCAGTACCGAGGCCAATGGCCTCGGCCTCTCGATTGTGTACAACATTCTCCGCAAAGCCGGGGGAGATATACACATCAAAAGTACTGTTAAAAAAGGAACTACGGTTGATGTGAGCATTCCAGTATGTATAAGGAGAGCATGAACTGCATGAACATATTGATAATTGACGATGAAGCAGGTTTACGACGAGGACTGGCCAAACGGCTGAATATTGAGGGATATACCGTATATGAAGCCTCCGACAGTGACACAACTCTGCGAATACTCCGGGAACAAAAAATTCATATTGCCTTACTGGATTTGAGGCTGGCCGATGAAGACGGACACAAACTCTTGCACTCGATTAAGCAGTCCGAGCCTGACATCTCCATACTCATCATTACCGGGTACGGCACTATTCAAAGTGCAGTGGAGTGCATGAAATCCGGCGCCTCCAACTATTTGACCAAGCCGATCGATCAAGACATGCTGCTGGCCGCAATACAGCGTGAAATACAGACCATTACCCTGCAGTCGGAGAATGCCGGCCTCAAGCAGAGCCTTGATGACCTGGTAGACCGGGACAAACTAATTAGTCACTCCAAGAAGCTGCCTTCCAAAGTAGATGAAATTATTCAGAAGGTAAAAGACCTGAATGTAAACACCCTTATCTCGGGAGAGACGGGCACCGGCAAGGAGGTGACGGCCAAGCGTATTCATTTTTCGGGAATCTACCAGGACAAACCCTTTATCAGCCTCAACTGCTCTGCACTCAATGACAACCTGATAGAAAGCGAACTCTTCGGTCATGAAAAAGGCGCGTTTACCGGTGCCGCCGCCCGTAAACCGGGCCGGTTCGAAGTTGCCGGCAACGGCACACTCTTTCTAGATGAAATCGGAGATATGTCGCTGGCAATGCAGAGTAAACTGCTGCGGGTTTTGGAAGAGCGCAGCTTCGAACGGGTCGGCGGCACCCAGAAAATCAACACCGACTGCCGCATTATCGCCGCCACCAACAAAGACCTGAAAAAAGAGGTTGAGGCGGGCAGATTCCGCAGCGACCTGTATTACCGGCTCAACGTAGTACAGATACATCTTCCGCCGCTGCGCGAGCGCAGCGATGAGATCCCCTACCTGGTAGATGTGTTTATTGAACAGGCTAACCGCGAATATAATAAGCACATCAAAACTATATCGAGCAGCCTGCTGCACAAGATAATGCGCTACCCCTGGCCCGGGAATATCCGCCAGCTGAAAAATGTAATTATCAACGCAGTCCTCCTGTCTGACGGCGATACGTTTACCAGCCTGAACATACCCGATTTCGAGCAACACTGTGACGAGTCCGAGTCTTCGAACACCTTTATCGACCTGAAGACTTATGTGAACCAGCATACCGAGCAGGTAGAACGCCAACTCCTGTCACGGGTGCTGCACGAGGAGAACCGCAACATAAGCACCGCCGCGTTGCGGCTCGGTATCTCCAGGAAAACCTTATATAAAAAGATTGAGAGCCACGGATTATGAAACACTATTTAATTATTGGAAGTACCGCACTCATTTTATTAGCACTACTGTTCTTTTTCCTGCGCCCGCCCGCGCAGCCCGCCGATAAGCTTGAGATCTTCAGCTGGTGGACCGCTATGGGCG
>CAZAMY010000166.1:0-5921 GCA_964485995.1 uncultured Sediminispirochaeta sp. | reverse complement strand
CGGGAAATCGCCGGTGAGATGGTAGATGCAATCAAATTCTTCCGGTTCCAGGACGCTGTGAAAATCGGCGAACATGAGTGTATCGTCAGCCGAACCGGGTATACCGGTGAAGATGGGTTCGAAATATACTGCAAGAGCTCGGCAGCCGCTGATGTCTGGAACACCATTCTTCAACATACCCGGGACCGCGGTGTACTGCCCTGCGGCTTGGGAGCCCGTGATACCCTGCGCTTCGAAGCCAAGCTTCCGCTGTACGGCCACGAATTGACCGAGGATATTACGCCGCTCGAGGCGAACCTTTCGGTCTTCGTGAAGCTCGAAGGCGACGATTTCTGTGGAAAAAATGCGTTGGTAAAGCAGAAAGAGGGGGGCGTGCCCCGCTCGCTGCGCGGCTGCGAGATGATTGATAAAGGTGTTCCGCGGGAGCACTACAAGGTGTTTTCCATCGAGGGGGATGAAATCGGTTATGTGACCAGCGGGGCAAAGTCGATAATGCTGGATAAGTTCTGCGGACTGGTATTGATTACACGCGGAATAGGTCTGAAAATTGGTGATGAAATCGAGATCGAGATGAACAAGAAACGCAAACGGGCCAAGCTCGTCAAAACACCGTTTTATAAGCGTACCTAAACAGAAGCGGAACTGTCTGAGCCGTCCGGAAGGGCGGCTTTGTTTTGTAGAAAAGTAAAATCAAAGGCAAAGCTTGTCACCACCGCCTATTGTCATTACAATAGGTAGGGAATCATGCAAGGAGGAACATCAGATGAGTGATTTATCGACTACATTTATGGGCTTAATGCTGAAAAACCCGATTATTGTCTCCAGTTCACGACTTACCTACGATATAGATAAATTGAAAGAGTGCGAAGCGGCGGGCGCCGGTGCGGTAGTGTTGAAATCGATTTTTGAAGAACAAATTCAGATGGAATCCGACCGGATGGTCGGCGATCTCAACTTCGATGCATATGCCGATGCATACGACTATTTTCAAGAGACGAGTCACGATTATTACATGAACTCGTATCTCGAACTGGTCGAACAGGCGAAACAGGAGCTCTCGATTCCGGTGATTGCCAGTGTGAACTGTGTGTCCGACGGCAACTGGATCGAATATGCCGAACGGTTTCAGAACGTAGGCGCCGACGCAATCGAGCTGAATATTTTCATTATTCCGGCTGATGAAGAGACTTCCGGTGATGTAATCGAGAAGAAGTACCTGGAAATCCTCAAGAAGATAAAAAAGAAGGTCAGTATACCGGTGGCCCTCAAGCTCGGCAGTCAGTTTTCGGGCATGGCCCATATGATGCGCAGATTCGGCCAGGAAGGGGCTGACGGACTGGTATTATTCAACCGTTTCTACAAGCCAGATATAGATATTGAGAATATGCGCCTCAAAGCGGCGCATGTGTACAGCGTGCCTGAAGAAATGGCTTTTACCCTGCAGTGGATCGCCATCCTTTCCGGCAAAGTGAAGGCCGACCTGGCCGCCACCACCGGTATCCACTCCGGTGCTGATATCATCAAGCAGGTACTGGCCGGTGCCCACGCGGTAGAGATGTGCTCGACCTATATGAAAAACGGCATCAACACGATCGAGACCCACCTGAAAGAGGTTGAGGAGTGGATGCAGCGCAAGGGGTATGAACGGCTGGTCGACTTCCGCGGGCTCATGAGCCAGGAATCCGTTGAGCATCCTGAAGCCTACGAGCGTTCGCAGTACATAAAAGCACTGGTGGGCATCGACTAGACCTCTCCGGTCTGGGTGGCTGCCGTTACGAACGCTGAGTGCAGCGCCGGTGCAGCGTCTTCATGACCTGTTCCAGGCGCAGGCCGAGTTCGGGGCCGCGCGGCGTGGTAACATCATCCTCGTTGTCGAACACAGCGTACGGCACCTCGACACCCTGAATCTTGATAAACTCGGAGCCGGCCGGACTGCGGAACTCATCCCAGTCGATATCCTTGTACAGGGCCGTCAGTTTTTCGTCCGGCAGGCCGTGCTCTAAGATACTGTCGGGTTTGTCCGGGTTAAAGCGCCGGCGGTTTTTCCGCAGCGACTCTTCAAAGCTCACATCCACATAGAGAATGGCCGCTTTCTGCAGAATTTCCGTATCGATATGCGAGAAGGCCTCGCGATACCCGCCGTGTTCGGAGCCGCGTGAGAACTCGATGATGGCTGAGAAGGGCGTGCTGCTGTCGGCCCGGTCGCGGAGCGCCTTGCGGTAGTCCAGACACAGGCGCCGGATAAGCAGGTGCCACATATATGGTGCAGCAAAATTGCCTTCGGCATCGGTGTGCAGCCGCGGATAGCCCATCTCCTCCAGAATGGCGTCCTCTTCAAACCAGGTCCACAGCATCGGAAAGTCGTCCAGAACCTGCAGGTCGGCGGCCAGGTGCATCTTCTGCGGGCGCTCCTGTGGCGGCAGATGCTGCAGGTAGTCTATAATTTCACTCTTGCCGGCCGCAGGACGGGCCAGCAAGAAGAGTACTTCGATCGAATCCATATATAACACCCCTTGTGTGCCTGAACTACACAAAGCGCTGCCGAATCTCGGCACTCACGTAGTCGAGGATCGACACGGTCAGGGCGATGAACCACACGGCAATACCGGCGGACTTGTACTCGAGTAGACGGATGTACTGTACCAGCAGAAATCCGATACCGCCGCCGCCAACCATACCGATAACCGTGGACATACGCACGTTAATGTCCCAGCGGTAAATGGTAAACGAGACGAAGGGCGGAATCATCTGCGGTACGACCGCATACATGATGGTTTGAATTTTGTTTGCGCCGGTAGCCTGAATGGCCTCGATGGGGCCCGGGTTGATACCCTCGATGGCCTCGGAGTAGAGCTTGCCCAGGGCGGCGATCGAGTGAATGGTCAGCGCAACGATACCGGCAAACGGTCCCAGACCGACCCACACAACCGCAATCAGGGCCCAGATGAGCGGCTCGATTGCCCGCACGATGTTCAGAATGGTACGGGTGACGTAGTAGATTGTAAGGGTTATCCACGAGGTGGACATGAGGTTGCGGGCTGCCAGAAAGCTGACCGGTACCGAGAAGAGAATGCCGAAGAGGGTGGCCATCATTCCCATAAAGATGGTCTCGATAATCAGCTCGATGGTCAGTACCAGCGGTTGGCTGGGCAGCAGTGGACCCACCTCGCTCACCTGCCGGGCCATGACTTCGTGTATCTGCTGGCCCTTGGCGCTAGGTGGAATCAAACGGTAAGGCATGATCAGCTCTTTTGCAAACGAGCCTTCCTCATCGGTCATCACGCTGACGTATTCGCCCTGATAACGCGGCCTGAACTCGTTGCCGATAGAGTCACTCCACCAAATTTGGGTGCGGGTGTTCGGTTCGAAGTTTTCACCGTACACCGTAATTTTAGTGCCGGGAATGATATTGTTGTCTTCATCGAGCCTGGAGAGATTCCCTTCGCGCGGGGTAACCCATAGATAGGGTTCACCCTCGGTTTTCTCGGGTTTGGGCGGGGCGGCTCCCTCGGAGTCTACCAGCACTTTGGCGCCGGCTTCGACAGTATCGGTTGCCCGGGTTACCGAGGCTTCCCAGGGCCAGAGTATCTTTGACAACGGCAGCCAGGCCTCATCAGCATCGCTGGTCAGCTTGACCAGGTCGATTTCACTAATTTGCCATCCGATGGTAAAGAAAACAATTAGGATGAGGGCGAAAATCGAGTTGCCGAACTGCTTTTTCTTGTTGGTCTGCCGGGCGGCATCAATGACAATCCACAGCCAGATAATCGCCAGGGCTGCTAAACCGAATCCGACAAACATTGGTGCCTTATCCAGTGATTTTCCCAGAGTTGGCCAGAAACCCTCTTTCAGACGTCCCAGCACCTTTATCCGCCAAATCAGCAGGCCGAGAATTGATGCTACCGATCCGAGCATGAGGAGTCCGCGCTGTACACGGCGGGCCAGAACCTGGCCGAGGCCCGGAATAAGCAGTGAGAGAACTGCGGCGACTGGTGCGCTCACAAATGAAGGCTTCTTTTCTTTTTTGATTACCTGTGACATCGCTACTCTCCCTCCCGTTCGAATTCGCCGGCATTTACCCGGACTGCTTCTTCACCGTAGATCTCTTTGAACTGCTCGTCGGTCATCTTACGGATATCTTTACGGTCGCCGCGGTATACCACTTCTCCGTCCCGCAGACCGATAACTTTGGTGGCGTAGCGCTGTACGAGGTCGAGGTAGTGCAGGCTGCAGATCACCGATATATGCGATTCCTGGTTCAATTCTTCCAGGTATCCGAGAATGGTGTGGGCCAAAACCGGGTCGAGACTGGCGACCGGTTCATCCGCCAACATCATGCTGGGATTCTGCATCAAAGCCCGGGCGATACCCACCCGCTGTCGCTGTCCGCCGGACAGTTCATCGGCTCGCTTGAAAGCCTGATCGGTAATACCGACCTTTTCGAGTGCCTGCATGGCCTCCTTCTTCGCTCCGGCCGGGAATTTGTGCAGCAGACTGGCCCACGGGCTGATGTAGCCCAGCTTGCCTGACAGAACATTTGTCAGTACGCTGGAGCGGTCGACAAGATTAAAGTGCTGAAAGATCATACCGATCTTACGGCGTATCATGCGCAGTTCGTTCGCTTCGGCGGCGGTAATGTCCTGGCCGTCCATCAGAATCTGCCCCTCAGTCGGGTCGATCAAACGGTTGATGCAGCGCAGAAGGGTCGATTTTCCCGAACCGCTAAGTCCGATTACTACAAGAAACTCACCATCCTCGACGGTAAAGCTCACATTTTTCAATGCCAATGTTCCGTCGGGGTAAATTTTGGTGAGATTTTTTACTTCAAGCATAGTTCCCCCAATTTACTGTAGACAACAAGAGGGGGATAGTCTTATCCCCCTCTGTGTACATGCATTTCTGAATTATCAGGTTTATTCCATCAGCTCCTGCACTGCTATGCCGGATGCCTGGAGAACCTGTCGGAAGGGATCATAGAATTCATCGTCGTGTTTTTCAAGTGCGTTCCACTGATAGGCGGTGTTCAGCGCCTCTTTGCCCTCTTCAGTTGATGCAATCTTCAAAAGTGCATCGACGATTTCGCCGCGCATCTCTTCAGAAATTGAGGGATGGAACTGTACACCGTCGTTGGGAATGTCGACGGTCACGCCTATGACAACTACCTTCTCCATCACGTCGGGATAATCCTCTTCCAGACGGGTGCGAGCATCGACATAGGTGGCGCCAACATCGGCATCGCCGTTATACACAGCAGAAACCACTGTATCGTGGCTGCCGGCGTCGACGACATTCGAAAGGTCGGTTTCCGGATCGACTCCAGCGGCTTTCATTTCGATCATCGGGATTATCCAGCTGCTGGTGGAGAGCGGATCGGCCCGGGCGAAGGTCTTACCTGCGAAATCTGCCACCTCGGAAATTCCGCTGTCCTTCTGAGTGATGAACTGCCCGTTGTAGGTCGGGCTTCCGTAGCGAACCGCAACCAGCTCAGCTTCGGCTACACCGCGGTCGGCGGCCATAATGTAGGCAAAAGTGGCTAAAGAAGCCATATGAGCCTTGGGCGGATCGCTGGAGAGCGCCTCTACAACACCGACGTACTCAGTGGCAACGTTGGTTTTGAAATAGTAACCGGTCTCTTCCTGCAGCATGTCGGCAACATCTTCAGCACCGGCAGCTACCCGTTCCATTTCGCCGGACGGAACGAACGACCAGATAATCGGGTTGTCCTCAGAACCGAGCGGTTGTTCTTTCTGTCCACCGGCAAAGGTAACAGAAGCGACTAAGAGTGTGATCAAGACAAGAAAAAGAGCACTTTTTCTATTCATCTTTTTGTCCTCATTTGAGATTTAGCTATAAACTAGCTATAGCATTATATCGCGGGGAATATGAGTAGACAATAAGGAATTCATATTAATTTTGTTGAT
>CAZAMY010000165.1:0-5940 GCA_964485995.1 uncultured Sediminispirochaeta sp. | reverse complement strand
GCTGGGCTTGCGGTTGGGCTTGCGGCTGCGGTGAGTAGCTCGGCCACTGCGGGGGAGGAGGATACATCTGCGGCGGCGGAGGCGGTGAGGGCTGCATTATGGGATAAGGAATGTACTGCGGCGGCGGAGGGGGCTGCGGGGCGGGATACTGTTGAGGTTGTGAGGGTGCTTCAGGCTGAGGGTGCGCGGATTCCTGCGGGGTCTGAGGTTTGGAATCCGGCTCGGTTTCTTCCCGGCCGCTTTTGTCGTCGCCGCCCCCCAGTATTTCTCCTTTTAGGAGTTCCTCCTCCTCTTCCTCTTCAGGCAGCTCCTCCGGCGGTTCGAGTTCCTCCTCTTCTTCGGACAAAGTGATGGTTTCACTGTCTTCCTCATTGACTGCAATCACCGGTTCAATGCCGCCGATATCGATAATCGGAACCATCTCGCCTTCCAGGTCCTCTTCAATCTCAGATTCAAGCTCTTGTTCGAGTGGTTCCGGGCTGAGCTCCGGTTCAGCTTCATCCCGGTGTAAAAATTTGCGCAGGTTCTTCTCCCACTCGTTTTGATTGTCCATTGCAAAGTCGCTGACGATTTGATCGTACAGGGACAAGCCCTCCTCGAGCTTATCCAGATCTTCAGTGCCCTCCGGATTCCCGAAAAGATGCACGATCTCCTCTGCAACCTCTAATGCTTCCTGTTTACGGCCCATTTTCTGGTAGGTCCGCAACAGTCCTTCCAGCACGAATTCGTTATCCGGATATTTCTTTTTAAGATCAAGATACTGAGTCAGGGCGGCATCCAGCTGGCCAGCCTGTAGATCGTTTTCTGCGAGCAACAACTCTATCTGGATGGAATCGGGGTGCAATTTCAAAAATGCGGTTAAGCGCTCTTTTGCTTCCCGGTAGCGCGACATCTCGGTCAGTGTTCTTCCCAGCTCGAGAATGACGTCTTCGGAATGGGGAGCAAGCCTGACAGCCTTTTCAAGGGGTGGAACGGCCTTTGCATGAGATCCGAGGCGCCGTCGGGCTTTGCCTAAAAGCACCAGGTAATCAGGATTGTTCTGATCTGAATGCATCAGATTGGTGATATGATTCAAAGCTGCGGTGGTCTTCCCCTGTTTCAGCAGAAGGGCAGCTACTTCCTGCCGGATTTCACTGTTTTCAGGCTCTTCGTTCAATAAGCCCTGTAACTCTTCGAGCGCCTGCTGATCATCACCGTTCTCAATGTGCATCCTGCCGAGATTTACAGCTGCATTCTTATAGCTCGGATTGTAGCTCAAAGCTTTTTGAAAGTAGTGTTCTGCCTCCGAAAATTTTTTTTGAGTCGAGAGCAGTACTCCCAAATTGTTATAGGCTTGGTGATTATCGGGGTTTATTTTCAGAAGATCTTGAAAAGCCCGTTCTGCATCCTCATACCGCTCCAGTTTTTGGAGAGCAACTCCCAGGTTATTAATGCCGCGCGGCCAGCCGGGCTTGCTTTTCAAGCTCCTCTGGTATTCACGAACAGCATTGTCATAGTCTCCGCGGCTTTCGAGAGCAATTCCAAGATTGTACCTCAATATGGGATGGTTCTCGTCGTGTTCCAGCCCGCGCTGAAACAGTTCGATGGCTTCCTGAGTCCTACCTTGATGGTGATACAGATTACCCAGGTTGTTATATGCCATGAGAAAGCTCGGATCATGCTGTACTGCCTGTTTATAGAGCTTTTCAGCTTGAGCGGGTTTGTTCATCTGTTTGAAACAGTTGGCATAATTATAGGTAATATCAGCCCGCTCCGGTGCAAGTTTGTGGGCCTTTCCAAACACTTCGAGCGCTTTATCGATATGATTCTGTTTACGATATACAATACCGAGATTGTTATAGGCTTCAACATTGTGTTCATCCAGCTCTATGGCCTGGAGGTACGAGTTGATGGCCTCTTGAAAGCGGTCAGTGTTGGTGTAGATATTTCCGAGTAATAAGTACACCGCCGGTAGCTCGGGTTGAGCCTCTCTGATCTCCCAGACCAGCTTTTCTGCCTGTTCATAGTCATAAAATGAGAGGGCTTTCTGAGCCCACTGAAATTTCTCACGTATGTCCATAGGCTAATCTCCGTAGTAGGCTGATGGTCGTGCGGACACTTCACGTGATAGGGTGCTGCGGTGGTTTTGGCCGGCTGTATCATAGGCGGCTACCGAAATATAGTAGAGAGTACCGTTTTGTACACCGCTCAAGCTGATACTTGTATTGTTTCCGACGTCAATCGGCGATACCCCCGCCTCCGAATCTGTGGCCCGGTATACACCCGAAGAAGTCCCGTAATATACAATATAACCCGCCAAATCAGTTTGTTGAATGGGGTTCCACGAGACCTCAATGCGTCCATTGCCCGGGGTCGCCGTGATTCCTGTCGGAGGTGGAGGCGGCCGGTTAGGCCGATACTGCACCTCTGCACTCGAAATTGCAGGAGTATGTGTGCCAGTGCCGTCCGGATAGAGCTGGAATTTCAATTCAAGATATCTGCCGGCAGGAGGAGTTTCAAAATCAACCCCCGGTTGAAAAGGTATCCATTCGGTCTGGTTATCAATGCGATAGTAGAAGAAACTCTCACTGTCCTGTGGTTCCGCGTGTTCTACATCAATGGAGAGCAGTGAGGATTCAGCCTGTCCGAGATCCAGCGGGCCGGCAACCGCATAGCCTCCGGTAGAGGCGAGACCGTTCAGCATTGGCTGTTCAACATATTTTCGGCTGATGCGCAGCTCATCGATAAGCCCGGTATACTGGGGAGCAATCTGAACTTCGGATTTTGACCGTTCGCCTATATAGGGGCGAAGAACGCTGCCCGACGGAGAGCCGTCCTGTGTGCAATACACAATATCCGCAGGTACGCCGTCTACCAGGTATTCCAGTACCCCCGAGTCGGCTTGATACCTTAGCATATGGTGGTGCCACTGCTCGGGTACCATTGCCTCTCTCCCTTTGAGGTGGATTTCGGTTTCCTGCTGATCCGGCCGCAGAAAAAAGTTCTGCATGCTCCATTCGAGGCGCCGATTTTCAACTACACAGCTGAGGGATTGCAGCTGGAGTGTATTCTGCTGTTCTTTTTGTCCGCTCCACTGAAGAATAGTCTCGCCATCCTCCAAGTACTGCGGTGAGAGCCAAAACTCAATTGTAAAGCTGTTTCCCAAATTTCCGGGTGTAAACAGCGGTAGCTGTGTGTTTGGCTCAAGCGTGATACCTCCCCGAAAAGCGGAAAACTTGCCGGCTGTAAATCCGACTCGTCCGTCCGGTACAATCGAAAATCCGGCGTTTCGTTTTAAAGAATAGTTACCGGAGGCATCGAGATGTTGGGATGTCTCAAAATGAATGAGTAGATCGGTTTCTGGTTCAGACTGATCATACTGCACCGGTTCCAGGGTAATATCCAGGAAGCCGTGCTGACCTGTTTGCAGTCTGGTACCGGCAAATCGAGAAATGTGCTTCCAGCCGTCTTCAAAGCCCAAAGAAATCTGTTTTTGTTCACTGAACATACTGCCTGTCGCGAAGAAAAACAGCAGTGAAGCTCCTGTGAGTATGAGTATGCGCTTTCTCATCATTCGTATTATCGACAAAAATGGAGAATTGCAAAAGTCCCGACCCTGCAATTCTGTCTCTACTTGCCAATAATCGTTTGCATCTGTATTTTAAAATGGACATGTATGAAGAATTGAAGACTGTAGTGCGAGAATTTCCTCAGAAGCCTGGGGTTTACCTGATGAAAAACTCGCAAGGTAAAATAATATACGTAGGAAAAGCAAAAAACCTGAAAAAACGAGTCGGATCTTATTTTACCGGAACTCAACCGGTAAAAACTCGCGTCTTGGTAAGTAAAATCAGGAATATCGAGTATATAGTTACTCAAAACGAGTACGAAGCCCTTTTGCTGGAAAATAATCTCATTAAAAAGAATGATCCTCGCTACAATATCAATCTGAAAGACGGAAAGTCGTATCCGTCGATCAGAGTAACAAATGAAGACTTCCCGCGTATATTCAGAACTCGGCGGATCATACAGGATGGATCGACTTATTTCGGTCCTTATACCAACGTCGAAAAGATCGATATGTATCTGGAGCTCATTGAGAAGTTGTTCCCCTTGCGAAAGTGCCGGGGGCCGGTGAAAAAGCGTGCACATCCCTGTCTGTATTATCACATCGGCCGTTGCTCATCACCCTGTACCGGCAAGATTTCAAAAGCCGACTATATGAAGCACGTGGAAGGGGCCAAGAAGCTTCTATCAGGTGAAACCGAGGAGTTGATACAGGGTCTCGAGAAACAGATGAATCAAGCCGCGCGGGATCTCAACTACGAGAAAGCAGCGGAGCTGCGTGACACAGTTGAAGCAGTAAAAACAGTCGGAGAGTCGCAAGAAGTTGTCGATTTTAACTACGAGAAGCGTGATTATGTAGCTGCAGCTCAGCGGGACACTTTCTGTAGTTTCGTAGTGTTCCAAATGCGCGGAGGGAAGATGACCGGCCGGGATATGTATCGGGCCGAATCATTCGGTGGTGAAAAGGATGCTTTTTCGGAGTTCTTTTTTAGATATTATGGAGAGTCGCAGTCCAAGGGAAACAGTTTTCCAGATGTCATCTATACCAGCGCCACCGCCGATGTAGAGCTCCTGCAACGGTTCTTCCGTGAAGAGCTTCATACGGAAATTGAGGTGAAAGCTCCTAAGGACGATCGCCACTCTAAAATACTAAAGATGGCCCTTCAGAATGCTATGCAGGATGTAGAGCGCAGACTCAAATCGGTAGCCAATATACCCGGTCTGGAGGAGCTGAAGAGCGTGCTCGGTTTGCGGAAGCTGCCCCGCAGAATTGAAGGTTTTGACATTGCCCAGCTCTCGGGAAAGCATCCGGTAGCATCGCTGGTTTCCTTCTATAACGGAAACCCGGATAAGAAGAATTACCGCCGCTTTCACATCAAGACCCTGCACGGAAAAATAGACGATTATGAAGCTATTCGCGAGGCAGTAGCCCGAAGATACACCCGCGTGCTGAATGAAAACCTGGAGAAGCCTGACCTGATAGTGATTGACGGCGGCCGCGGGCAGTTGAACGCCGCTAAAGGCATTCTTGATTCTCTCGGACTCGACAAGCTCCCCATTATCGGTCTGGCCAAGCAGTTTGAAGAGATTTACACAGTTGCGCGCGAAGAACCCATTCGTCTTCCGGAAGGTGCCGAAGGACTGCGGGTTCTGCAGGCGGTAAGGGATGAGACTCACCGCTTTGCCACTACCTTTAACCGGTCACTGCGGCAGAAAGACTTGAGCCTGGACACTCTCGACAGCATTCCCGGCATAGGCCCGAAACGGGGTAAGCGCCTTCTCGAAACATTCGGTTCAATTGCCGCAATCAGGCAGGCCACTGCCGAAGAACTCTCAGCCAAAGCCGGTCTCCCCCTGAACCTGGCCGAAGAGATTACAGCCCATCTTTCTGAGCAATCCACCCCCTCGGATTAGCGATTCCGCTATAGCAGGAGCAGCCTTTCTTCGCACTACACCTATTGCTGTAGTGCGACTACGGAGGGCTATTTTAGATGTATGAATATAACTGCATCAACGGAGCGGAATTGCAGCAGCAATTTTGAATTGCTCGGAGCGCAGAGTGAGAGTAAAAATACTATGAAAAAACAACGAAAAAATTTGACAGTTAAGAATGCATGGGCTAAATTTACATCAGGAGGAATGAACAGCATCTACATCTTCCGTTATGGAGGTTAGCTTATGACTCCACCTTACAAAGAGCGCCGGTATTGAACCGGCGATCAGTGAGCACTTTTTGAGTGTAAAAAGAGTATCGTGAGATGTGCTTCAGTGCTCTGTAAATGGTAACCACCTAAGAGCCTGACACGTCCCTAAAAGCCGGCTGAAGCCGGCTTTCCTTGTTTAATGGCTAAAATCTTGTTGCACAAAATTCCACTCGCTCACAGCGAGTGGAGC
>CAZAMY010000164.1:0-5942 GCA_964485995.1 uncultured Sediminispirochaeta sp. | reverse complement strand
AGGGGATATGGTTTCGCCTGTTTAATACACCTCAGAAGTGGGGTGAGGAGTATCTACCGAACTACGCTAAGGGGTAAGAGAAAAAGAGCGTTGGGGGAAAGATGTTTGTATCACAGCGGAGTTTATTTTCAATTTCGCGCTAAGCTTCGGGACAGTCTATACAAAAACAGGCCGCCGGTGGCGACCTGTATGTACCATCAGGCTGATGTTTTCGCCTGACAGTAGAGCGGCTGTTAATATAGATTAATGCACGTGCCCGTGATCTATCTCTTCTTCAGTCGCGTCACGCACTTCTGATACTGCTACATCAAAGTGCAGAGTCTGTCCGGCTAAGGGATGATTCGCATCCAAAGTTACTTTTTCATCACCGATGCTCTTGATGGTAAAAATCTGTACCTGGCCGTTACTGTTCTGAGCCTGAACCTGCATGCCTTCCTGAATTTGGGAAGCATCCTGAAACTGCTCTTTGCCGACTTCGAACATCAGCGAATCATCGTATTCCCCGTATCCCTCTTTTGGTTCGACGGTTACGGACAGTTCCTCGCCCTGCTCTTTTCCTTCGAGTGCATTTTCCAGCCCAGGAATGATGTTTCCGCTTCCAAAAATAAAGGCGAGCGGCTCCCGCTCTTGAGAGGTATCCAGGACCTCACCGGAATCATCTTTCAAGGTATAGTCGATGCTTACAACCTTATCATTCTGAATTTTCATATTTCCCCCTTGGTAATTTTCTGCATCAATAAGCTTTTCAACAGTAATTGTTGGCGATTATTAGTAGTTAGAATGGATTTGAAGAAAAGATATCAATGGTCTCCTATTAAACTACTAAAATTTATACCGAACGGAAAGGGGGGCAGCTGAAAAATCTAATCACAGCCCGGTTTTTCCACTTTATCCGAGTCAACTAGGATAATTAGCTGCTCCGGTAATCCGTTGAGCAGGTTTTTCGGGATGCTAAAATCATGTGAGTTGGACAGTTCAATGATGAATGACAGATGGTCATAGTCCCAATTATGAAAATCATCCCGTTCGCAGGATGCTGTGAGCGTGAGTATTATTTCAGCACACACCTCGCCCAGCTCTTCTGCCTCAAATTGCTCTAGTGCCTCATTGAAAAGAGCCTCACCGTCGTAATCATCAGGTAGATCTTCTAAAAAGGTCGATTTGAGACGATCAATGCTGCCTGCATCACCGTCAACTGCAATACTTCGATAATCTTCAATTAAAGAGGTATCAAACTTAGCCATTCCTGTTCTCCTTTCTATCTCCAACATAGTAATGCCTGCTCAAAAGGTCAAGTTTTATGTAATGTACTAAAGGCTGTGAGATTTTTTTCTATTTTCAGACTACTCTCTATTAGCGCATAATTGCTGTAAATTTCCAGCGTGTGTGTGGTCAATTTCGCTGTTGGCGAGTGGCAAAAAAAATCTCACAACTTTTTTAACACTAAGGATTGTCCAATACAGGCAAGGTGTGGTAGGTAAAATTATGAAGCCGCAAATTCAGGAACACGAACACCCCCGAACCACAGTTACCGCAATCATGATCGCCGTTTTTCTGCTGGGCTCTGGGGCAGCGCTGCAGGGCACGGCGGTTGCCTTGCGGGGCGGAATCGAAGGCTTCAGCAATCAGGTGATCGGTGTAATAATCTCATCCTACTTTGTCGGATTCATAGCCGGATCGCTGCTGGTAGTCAGCTTTATCCGTTTCGTGGGCTACGTGCGGACTTTCTCAGCCTTTGCCTCGTTGGCTTCGACAACTGCCCTCGCCCACCTGATTGTAATAGACCCGATTGCGCGGATCATTTTCCGGGCCCTGCACGGACTTTTCATAGCCGGGATGCTGGTGATCGTGGAGAGCTGGCTCAACTCTTCCACCTCTACCTACAACCGCGGACGGATCCTCGGGCTTTACAGTCTGGTGTACCTGGCAGCGATGGGCGCCGGACAACCGCTTATAGCCATTCTCCCACCGGCCGGCTTTGAATTGTTTGCCGTCACAAGCATACTGGTATCGCTTTCACTGGTTCCGCTGGCCCTGGCCCAGGTATCCGGAATACCGCAGGTAGACCGGACACCCATCCGGCCGATCAAAACTTTTACTAAATCGCCAATGGCCGGGTTCGGTGTGATTCTCAGCGGCATGAGTGCCGAGGCTATGTGGGGGCTGGCACCATTGTTTGGACAGAATTCCGGCTTCAGCGAGGCGGGGATCGGCTACTTAATGCTCTCGCTTTCGCTGGGCGCTCTGGCCTCGCAATGGCCGCTGGGCTGGATATCCGACCGGAGTGACCGCCGCATCACTATTCTGGCAGGAGCCGGCATTAGCGCCGCGGCAGCCGGCGGAATAGCCCTGGTAGGTGCAGCCGGTGTGCCCTTGTACGTACTCACATTTCTGTTCGGTGCTTTCTGTATGCCGCTCTATTCGCTGTCAATCGCCCTGTTGAACGACCAGTTAACTCATAGCGAAATGGTCCATGCAGCCAGTGCTCTGGTGGTTTTTTACGGACTCGGTTCGGCAGCCGGTCCGTATGGTGCCAGTATCGTCATGGGTCGGCTCGGACCTAACGGGCTCTTTCTGTTTATCGGTGTTGTACTGGCGGCATTCGTTCTGTTGAGCCTTTCCCGGCTGCTGCTGGTACCCTTCCTGCCACGCCGTCATCAGGAACACTACCATCCTTATCCGCGCACGACATTCGCTGCATTTTTCCTTCTGCGCCGCCGAACAGGCCGCAGCTCAGCCCGGCGCCCTCCCCGGCAGCCCGGCAAAAAGCCCGCCGCCCCGCACGCCGCGGAAGGCCTGAGCACAGAAACCATCACTCCCTCGAGCGTCGAGGTACAGCTGACCCACGACGAAACCGGGTTGCTTTCCAGCGAGACCGAAGATGAGGAATAATTATAAAAAATGCACTCATTTCCGCAATTTCTTCAGCCCAAGACTCTGGGCCCCGAGTGCAGAACGGCCCACCAGCGGTCTCAGATATCAGTTCTGCCGCTGTCCTTGAAGCGGCGCATAATCTGCAAGGATTGATCAGCGTAGCGGCGGGCTCCCTGCGGATCGTTCCGCCGGCTGCTGACCGAGATTACGATATACTTCTGATGCTCATACAGCAGATAAAAGAGTCTGCGCACCCGGGCGGCACGATCACCTCGAAAGTCAGGCTGACCGTAGCCGCGCCAGAACTCCGGGCGGGTCATCCCGCAATAGTCGGCAATCGCCAGGTCCCACTCTACGTCGCCCCAGCAGGCCCGGTCGAAATCGAGCAGCGCGGTCACCTCTCCGTCGGCTGAGGTCAGTATGTTCTCGACCCACAGGTCGCCGTGACACAGCCGTGAAACTTCGGTATGAGTAAATACCGGTGCATGGGAATGCAGGAGAGACAAGGCCCAGTCTGCGGTTTCCCGGTCATAGATTTCTACGCCAACAATGTCTTCGAGGAGGCGGCGGTACATCTCGAAAAAGGCTGACTGCCAGTCCGGCTGCGGACTCATGCAGTTGTGGGCGCCGACATAACCGAAGCGGTTCTGTACTTCTTGCAGGCTGTGCAGCTGGGCTATGCAGCCGCCCAGCTCCTCCATCGCGCGGGTGGAGGCCTGCGGACCAATTTCTGCCAACGGACGGCCGGGCATCAGCTCCATCACAAGAAAGTCGCGGTCAATATGCTGCCGGGAAAAGTCATGCACCAGGATCCGCGGCACCGGCACAGTGGTTTCTGCCCGCACACGGCGGTGGATTTCCGGTTCCTGGCGCATCATTCGGTATTCATAAAACAGCTGCAGCAGCGAATCAGGCGGAGCGATCCGCAGGACGTAGCTGTGTGTAGTGGAATCATCCGGCGCTTCGATGAGAAAGCTGTCGGAGAACCGCCCGTATCCCATACTTTTTACGGAGTGGGCTTCAATTTCCATTGCATGCTCGAAAAGTTGTGCAGCGCTGTGTTTTTCTATCATATGTCACAGTATAAGCGGCCGGACCACTCGGTTCAACGGTGCTGTTTTCGATAGTCCCGGAGTGTCTGGGCCCTTTGCCGATAGAGTTCGGCCTGCTGAAGCTTGTCCACCGCTTCAGCGGCCAGAGCAGCCTCTTCGTACAGAATAATATTGTATTTATCCTTCAGAATCTGCATTTCCAGAACCTGCAAGTACACCTCCGGCTTGCCCTTCTGGTTATAGATCGTTTGGAGACAGCGGTAGACCTGCCGGTCTTCCGGTTCCAAATCGAGGGCCCGGCGAGCCGCCAGGGCAGCCTTGGTCAACTGGCCCTGCCGCCGATGACACTCTGCCAGCCCGAGTTGCGCGCGGGTATAGTAGGGATACTGTTCGATAAGCCCTTCCCACTCGGCCTCTGCCCTGTCGATAAAACCGGCTGCCATCAGCTGCTCGGCCAGCACTGTGCGCACATCTGTTGAAGATGCATACCACTCGGCCAGGCGCTGTAACTCGGCTAATAAATTCTCCGGGTCAGAATAAAGCCCAATCAACGCCGACAGCGATTCTTCTAACAGGCGTTTCGGCCGCTTAGATTGCTCTGACAACGATTTTACACGCTGCAGCCGATCAGGGTCTTCCCTGTTGCCCGTTTCCATCTCCTGTGCCGCCTGCATGCGAAACTTGTTGAACATTAGAACCGCTTTCCCGACAGCCTCCTGTACCAAACTGCGGGCTCTACCCGTTTCCCCGGCAGCGACGGCCTCCCGACCGAGAAAGAGGAACGGTTGAGGGTCGGCCGCGTCGTATCGAACCGCTTTTAGAAAATGCTCCCGCGCCGCTGCGTCTTCGCCCCGGTTTTTCAGCAGGGTACCGAGTCCGGCATGGGCGTCAGCGCTTGCCGGCCGCAGCTCCAAGTATCGTCGGTAGGCGTGCTCCAGCGCCTCCCTTCGATCGGTATGTCTTAATACAGATATTTTATAAGAAATGAGATCAGGATTATCGGGCTGCAGGCTGAGAGCTCTCTCGATCTCTTCCAAAGCAGTTTCGTAATCACTACTGCGAAACGCTGTAAGTGACAGGCCGACACGCGCTTGGATATACCCCTGCCGGGTTTCACCATGGTGAGGATATTCTTGATAAAGTTCCTCGAACAGGGCGGCTGCCTGCCGATACTCTGACAGATGCAGTTGCAGATTCCCGCCGGCCACACGGACCAGGTAGTTGCCAGGGTCAAGACGGCGAGCTATTGTAATGGCTTGGCGGGCGGCATCGATCTCCTGTGTATTAAGCTGGCACAGCGCCAGCAGGGCAAACCCGGAGGCATCCAAACGGCCAGTATCCCGCAAAGGTTCGAGCAGCTGTTTTGCCTGGTCAAATTCCTGGCGATTATAGTAAGACAGAGCCAGTTGCAGCTCATTCGCACTTACGGAAAACGTGCACAGCCCGAACAGGAGCAGCCCGAGCAGAAGAAGGCCACAGTTAATTCGACGGTCTGGATTAAAACTCATAGTGGGCGAATGTGGAGAATAAAAACGGAGTTTCATAGTCCGCCGTTTCTGAGTATCTATAGCTGAACTTTGAAATAACACTGAACGATTCCATCAGCGGCAGATCGAGCTTGGCATCTACCTGATGCTGGACTCCCCGGAAGCCGTGTCCTACCAGATAGTTGGATTGAACGCTGAAGGGAAGCCCTGTTCCCGCCAGGGTAAAACCGGCGCTGTGCTGAAAAGCAGAGCCGTCTTCCGCTGTCACTGCGGCCAGCTCTACCCACTCCCAGCTGAACAGATACCGCAGGCTGAACTGCTTCGTGAGCGGAACAGCAGATGAAAACGAGCTTTTAGAAATCAGATTCTGTCCTGCCGCCTCATCCTCAAGCTCGAAAATCTCCGAAAGAACAATGTCGAACTGTCGGTAGCCGAAAACCGGTTTAAGATTCAGCCGGCTGTTTCCGGCATAGGTGGAGGCTAGATCGGAAGAGCGTCGTGTAGGGAAAGAGTGTGTCAGTACGTGTAG
>CAZAMY010000163.1:0-5949 GCA_964485995.1 uncultured Sediminispirochaeta sp. | reverse complement strand
CCGCTGACCAGGACATCGGCCCCGGCCTCGCGGACACTTGCGACTGTACTGCGGTTTACTCCCCCGTCCACTTCTATAAGGTACTTGTACCCGTGAGCTTCAGCCTGCCTGCTGAGGTAGCGCACTTTATCCAGGCATTCGGGAATGAGCTCCTGTCCCCCGAAACCTGGATTTACCGTCATTATCAGAATAAGATCAATGAAGGGTAACATTGAATCGAGTTGACTTACAGGGGTTGAGGGAACAATAGAGAGGCCTGCCTTTGCACCGGCAGCATGGATCCGCTGAACTACTCTATGGGCATGCACGGCTGCCTCAATGTGAAAAGTGACATAGTCGGCACCGGCTTCAATGAACTCTTCGACGTATTTCTCCGGTTCGGAGATCATCAGATGTACATCGAAAGGTAGTGAAGAGTACGGTCGAATGTCCTTTACCAGTTTCGGCCCGAACGTCAGATTGGGCACGAAATGTCCGTCCATAACATCGAGGTGAATCCAATCGGCTTCGGCCGCGTGGATTCGCTGAACAGCAGCCTCCACATTGCTGAAATCGGCTGAGAGGATCGAGGGCGCATAATAATGTTTTTTGTTCTGTTTCATATATATAGTATGTATCAAATTCCCGGGTATATGGCAATCACAACTCTAAGTTTCGATGTAATTGACTCAGCAATTCTCATTGGAAAGTGTTGATGTCAACACTTTCCAATGAGAATGCCTCCAACCGTTAGAATATGAAATTTTTCCTAAGTAAATGAAGCAAATTCTCAGTTTGGAAGACTTCTGGCTTCCAAACTGAGAATTGCTAGAATTGACTATTATTGATACCATGATATAATAAAATTGAGCCTTTTTTAAGCTCTCCTTCCGTCTACACTTTATTTAAGGGGCAAGTACAATTAGCTACTAATATGGACGAAACTACTTCACAACAGCCACATATAGAAGACATACTGCAGGATGTTCAGTTGAAAATTCGGGAAGGATTGTTTACCGAAGCTGAAGAAAAGCTCGAAGAGGCATTAGAGATAGATTTTGAGGATACTGAGGTCCTCTCGACACTCAAATGCTGTAAATTCTGGAAAGAACGGCTGCCGCGGTTCAATGAGATACATGAAGATAATGAACGGGGTGAATTCCTCCTGCGGCAGTGGCGGGCATTTCAGGATTTTCTGCCCCGCATGGAATCGCCTATCGAACGTGAGCTGTTTGTGCTGCGGAAGTGGGTGTTCGGTACGGCACTGGTGAGTTTTAAACGGGTTATCCGGGCCAATGAAGAACCGGAAGCCGGGCTGCTGCTGAACATAGGCCGATGCTACAAGCTTTCAGGGGATTTCGAAAAGGCCTTGGAATATCTCGAGAGTGCCGGCCGCAAGCGGCGTGATGATGCAGAAGTTTTAGCTGAAATTGCCGACTGTTATGCCCTTATCGATGAGACCAAAGCTGCCAAAGCATTTTTCCGAGAAGCCTTTTTCATGAATCCACAAAAGATAGAGCTCTCATTTCTCGAATCGGGTTTGATCACCCGCCTTATTGCAAGAGTCCGTGATATGGGGTATGCTGAACCAGTATTGAAAGAATGGATTCCTGTATACGGAGTCCTGTTAGGTGTACTCAATGTCAAACGCGAATTACGACCTTTAGAGTACGGAAAGCTGAAACAGTCGATTTACTCGCTGGAAAAGCGGATTCAGGAGGAAGGGATGGATTCTGAAAACGAGTCATTGGTACCCAGACTTCTCAATCGCTATTTCTGGCTTATTGATCATTACGTAAATGCCCACGAAAACCGCGAATGGGTGGAAGAGGTATTAAACAAAATCAAAATGATCGATGAACATATTTACACACAGTACATTAACTAATTGAGTGGAGAGGAAAATGGCCGACACCGCAATTGATCGAATAAAAGAACTACTAAATGAAGAAAAATGGACACGTGCTACCCTTAACAGCTATACAATCCAGAATTTTAAAGAACTTGATGAAATAATCGATTCCATTGAATCGGAAGAAAAACTAGAAGAGATAAAAGAGTTGTGCGATGAACACCTGCAGCACACTCGCAACAGCATCATTGCCCTCTACATCTCCGGGATCATCGCATTAAACCGTCAGCTCATAGACGACTCGAATCTCGTACAGGTTATTTCTATCTTCACCGATAACCACAAGTGGAAAGTTGTCGAATACCTGTGCAACCGTATTTTGGAGTTCGGTGAAAACAAGTTTGCCCTGCGAACTCTGGCCGACTGCTTCGAGAACGAGAATGAGATCGAGAAGAAATACCAGGTGTGGGAAAGGCTGATCAAGGTAGATTTTGAAGAGGCGGATATTGTAAAGCATCTGGCCGAAAAGAAGGAAGAAGACGGTGAGATCGAGGATGCGGTCGAATATTACAAAAAAGCGGTTCACCGTTATATCAGCAAACGGCTGTTTACCAATATCAAAGAGATCTGGCACAAGCTGATCGAGTATATTCCCGAAGAAACCGATCTGTTTTTTCATATTGAACGGAAAGTGGAACGGGCGATCAACTCTGAACGGGCTGCTCAGCTTTTGGAAGAGCTGTATGCGCATTACAAGGATCACGAGAACTGGGATAAAGCAATTGAAATCCTAAAACGTATTCTCACCTACGATCCAAAGAGCGAATGGGCCCGCGCTGAAATCACCCACTGCTATCGCCAAAAATACGCTGACCACAGTCACCTTGATGAGTATATCAAACTCTCCAACCTCACCCAGGCCTGGCGAAACGTGCACGAGGCCATTGAGGATTTCGAGAAACATATATCTTTCGATGCGGGCAACTTTGTATACCACCGAACTTGGGGTATCGGCCGAATACATTCCATCAAGGATAATTCGATCACCATTGATTTTACCCGTAAACGCGGGCATACCATGAGTCTTCAGATGGCAGTGAATGCGCTCGGAAGTCTCTCTAAAGATCATATCTGGGTGTTGAAGGCGGTGTGGCCGCAGGAAAAGCTAAAAGAAAAAATTAAAGAGAATTCCTTGTGGGCGCTAAAGACCATCATCAAGAGCTATGATAACTCGGCCAACATGAAACAGATCAAAGCCGAACTGGTGCCCAGCGTGCTCTCTCCGAGTGAATGGACCAGCTGGAGTTCGGAAGCGCGTAAAATTTTGAAAACGAACTCCTCTTTCGGAAATCTACCGGAAAAAGTCGACCACTACGTAGTGCGTGATACTCCCATCAGTTTTGAAGAGAAAACGTACAACCGTTTCCGGGCAGAAAAAAGCTTCTTCGGTCGTCTCAAAGTGCTGCGGGAGTTTCTCAAGCACAGCGACCCCGAATCGGATTACTTTGCCGAGATGTTCGAGTATTTCACCGGCTTTCTAAAATCTTTCAACCAGGTCAACGAAAATGTGTTTGCCAGTTATCTGATCGTAAACCGAATTATTCGTGACTACCCCTTTCTCAATCCGGGGCTTGATGTAAATTTCAAGGATCTTATCAACCAGGTGAACGAGAGGGAGATCGAAACGGTCTTTCAGAGTATTGAAGACAATGAGCTCAAGCGCGATTTTCTGGAGAGAATCAAGCGCAACTCTCCCAACTGGCCGGAACTGTTCGTGAGGTTGTTCCCGTACCATCTATCCCGTTACATCATCGATGAGCTGGAAAACAAGGGCTACCAGGAAAACCTGAAGGAACTGTTCTCCTTTCTGCTCGATCAGTACCGTGAAAAGCGTGAAGCCTTTATCTGGGCTGCCCGCACCTTCCCAGAAAAGATTTGGGAAGAGAAGTACGGACTCTCTTACGAAAAGGTCCTGATCGGAATGGTCCACCTTCTCGATATTACCTTCCGTGAAATCGACAATAAACGTGATGTAAGTGTGAACCGTCGACTGAACAAGCAGATCCAGAGTTTTCTGTTCACCGAAGGAAATCTCGAAGAGTACATCATGAAGACCGATCCAGAATCGATCAACCGGCTGTTTTCACTGGTGAACGACGTTGATCAACTCGATCCGAAGATCAGAGAAAACCTGAAGCATAAAATCTCCGAGCGCTTTCCCGACTTCAAATTTTACGGCGAAGAAGAGAAAGAGACCGTATCCCGCGGCCTAGTGGTTACCCGCAAGCGGTACGATGAAAAAACCAAGCAGCTGCAGCATATCGTTGATGTAGAGATGCCCGAAACCTCGAAGGAAATCGGTGCTGCACGCGAACTCGGCGACCTTAAAGAGAATGCCGAGTACAAGGCCGGCAAAGAGAAGCTCGAGATGCTGAACCTCAATGCTGCCAAGCTCAAGGAAGATATCGAGCGCGCAACTATTTTCGAACCAAAAGATGTGGATCCCTCAAAGGTATCTTTCGGTACCAAAGTAACCCTCCACAACCACAACACGGACAAAGAAGAAGTCTATGAGTTTTTTGGTCCCTGGGAATCTAACCCGGATGAGCATATAATTTCATATTTGTCGCCTTTTGGTGGAAAACTATGGAACCACAAAGAGGGAGAAGAGGTCCAATTTGAAATCAATGAACGTAAATACCACTACAGCATTAAAAAAATCGAGCCGGCGAAGTTCTAGTAACTCATTGGCATCTGTACGTGCAAAGCAGCGGTCCGTATTAGGCGGGGGGTGTTTTTGGCATCCCTCAGTCAAATTCGGAATTGTCGTTTTATTTCTTTTTTCTATGATTATCAGCCCCCTGTGGGCGCAAAAGGCCACCGACTTCATCCTAATGGTCGACATATCTGAAAGTATGTTCGAAGAAAAGGGCGAACAGGTCGAGTTGCTGGTGAAAGATGTCATGAAGCGGCAGTTGTCCTACCGGGATACCTTTCATTTAATCAGTTTCGGCAACGATGCGGATTTTGAGATTAGCCGTACACTGCATGATCAGAAGCAGATTGAAGAGGTATTGGCCCGTCTGATGCTCCTGCAGCCCTTGGACAGCAATACCGATATTGTTTCAGCCCTCAAGTTCTTGGGAGAATATGCACAAGAGCTCCCCCTGCACACCGAAAAGCAGATCTTGATCCTTTCCGACGATACCCACGATCCGCCGGCAGACAGCAGTTTTTCTATCGGTGCGGAGAATGAAAAGCGAATCGAGAGCATTGCCGATTACTTCAAACGCAACGGCTGGAAGGCAAACATAGTAATATTTCCAAGTGAAGATGAGCAGACCGATGTACAGACCGGCCTGCTGGCTCAGCTGGCGGCCCTGTTGGGAACAACGCCGGTCGCCCACAATGGCAATATCGATGAAACCTCTCTGGCTGCAACGGGTGCAGTAGAAATTATTTACCCTTCCGACATAATTGAAACGGGGCGTCGCGGTCTGACGCTTCCGCTTACTTTTGTAAACCACGGCAGTAACGAAGCAACGGTTCGCCTGACAGCGGTACGACAGCGCGGAGCGAATCTACTTACACACACTGATTCGGTAGTACTTCCTCCTGCAGAAAGCGGAATTATAAAGGCTGAACTGGATCTGCCTGCAGGTTTAGAGGAGGGGACTAACACTGTTCAGATCGAGCTCGGAGTAGAGGGGGCCTCGAATGCCTTTCCGCTGACGCATGAAATAAGACTTGATGTTAGTCGAAGTTCCGGTGGCTCGGGACTCGGTGGCTTCAACATGTACTACCTCTTCATTCCCCTGCTGCTGATTGTATTTGCCTTGATTTTCTTACTTGTACGTCGCATGTTCGGTGGCGCGAGTAAGGATGAGGATCAACGCAGGGTACCCAGCAGCGGAAGTACCGACTTCTCCGGTTTCGGCCGCAAAGCTCCTACTGATCGCAAATTCGCCGAAGGTATCGGTTACAGAAAAGATGAAGATAAATCCAGCACACTGCTCAGCGAAGCCAAACGTGGAAGTTTCGAGGATCGAGTGAGCCCTTACGACAGCAGCGGAGTCTCTTCGGGCGGAAATCATCTCGGCGAAGCAAAGGATGCATTC
>CAZAMY010000162.1:0-5950 GCA_964485995.1 uncultured Sediminispirochaeta sp. | reverse complement strand
GGGCGAGGAGGAGGCCTTGAGCGAGTTGTATAGGCTCTACCGGCAACAGAACCCGCAGGTAGAGATTATCAATGCAACGGTGGTCGGCGGTATGGGGTCAAAAGCCCGGACAGTATTAGAAACCCGCATGGCCGGAGGCAACCCTCCCGACGCCTTTCAGGTACTGGCGGGACCGAGTTTGATGAGCAGATGGATAAAACCGGGTTATCTCGAGGATATCGCTTTTATTTATGAGCGGCTCGATCTTCTTTCGCAGTTTCCCGAAGAACTTATCCAGAAGCTGAGCTATCGCGGAGGGTTATATGCAATTCCGATCAACATCCACCGGGAGAATGTGTTGTGGTTCAATACCTCGATTTTCAAACGGTATAATTTATCCCCGCCCCGGACCACCGAAGAGCTGTTTGCAACAGCTGGAAAACTGGCCGAGCTGGGAGTAACCCCCCTCTCGGTTGGCGACAAAAACCATTGGCCGGCGCTGCACCTGTTTGAATCTATTCTGGTTGCGCAGTTAGAACCGGAAGAGTATACCGGTCTCTGGAACGGCACCACCCCCTGGAACACAGCCGAGCTTCGCATTGCACTCCAGCAGTTTCGTGATTGTTCGAATATGTAAACACGGACCACGCCGCTCTTACATGGGACGAAGGAGTACAGTATATGGTAGACGGCAAGTGCGCCATGACGGTGATGGGCGATTTCGCCGAAGGGTATCTGAAGGTCAAAGGACTCACTCCGAATGAAGAGTTCGGCTGGGTTCCGTTTCCCGGTTCACAGGACGTGTTTGTCATGAACTCGGATACCTTTGCCATTCCTAAGGGCGCTGTACATCGGGAAAATGCCATCAAATGGTTGGAACTGGTCGGCTCGAAGGCCGCCCAGGACGCGTTTAACCAGAAGAAGGGCTCGATCCCCGCCCGCAAGGACAGCCGTCAGGACATGGAGAAGTACAACGCCTATCAGCAGAGTGCCGCCAAGGCCTTCCGCGAGCACACACTGGTCGGCAGTGTGACCCACGGCACAGTCGCCCCGGATAAGTGGCGCAACGAGCTGTACAGTATTATTGACACCTTCATAGTCGAAAAAGACATTCCGGCCGCAATGGAGAAGCTCGAACTGGTCAGCCAGGAATTTGTGCCCTAAAGCCACCTCCGCTGTGTAGCCGGAGTAACAGTGTTACCGCAGCTACACACTCTACCGCCGCGGCCAAAGCGCTCGGCAGGAAGCCGAAAACACTTCAGCTGTATACAGCTGTTTCCAGTACAGCGAGTTATACCCTTCGCTTGATTAGGGTTTTCAGTGTTCCGCCACTTGGCACGAAACCTGCAATCCTGTAGGAGAATAACTCAAGGAGGTAGTAGTAATGAGAAAACTACTTGTGATCATGATCATGCTGTCGGTAGTTCTGACAGGAACCCTGTGGGCCGGCGGACAGCAGGAAGCTGCATCTGAAGGCGACGGACAGGAGGTGGCCAAGGCTATCGAGGTATTGCACTGGTGGACATCCGGCGGTGAGGCTGCCGCGCTGAACGTACTGAAAGAAAAAGTCGAAGCGGAAGGCATTCAGTGGGTAGATACGCCGGTTGCCGGCGGAAGCGGCGTGCAGGCAATGACCGTACTTCGTTCGCGAGTAAC
Organism: uncultured Sediminispirochaeta sp.; assembly: GCA_964485995.1. Classification (GTDB taxonomy): domain Bacteria; phylum Spirochaetota; class Spirochaetia; order DSM-16054; family Sediminispirochaetaceae; genus DSBN01. Next base: position 4,315 of record CAZAMY010000162.1, on the reverse strand, counting down.
CGCAGGCAATCCCCCGGCTGCAGTACAGATGCTGGGATACGACATTCTCGACTGGGCCGAACTCGGCGTAGTGGCCAACCTGAACGAGCTGGCCGAACAAGAGAACTGGGACCAGGTAATTCCCGACGCAATCAAGAAATTCTCGAAATATGACGGCAAGTGGATCGCAGCCCCGGTAAACGTTCACTCCGAGAACTGGGTCTGGGCCAATCAGAAAATCTGTGACGAGCTCAACATCGAACTCCCGATTACCACCTGGGACGGCTACGTTGAAGCCCTGCAGAAAGTACAAGATTCGGGAAAAGTTGCATTAGCACACGGCGGCCAGCCCTGGCAAACTGCCACCATTTTTGAATCGGTTGTCCTCAGTACCGGCGGACCGGAATTCTACGAAAAAACCATGAACGTTCCGATGGATCAGGATGCTCTCCAATCAGATACAATGCTGAAGGTGTTCAAGCGCATGGAAACCCTGCGCGGTTTCGTAGATGATAACTTCAGCGGCCGCGACTGGAACCTGGCTTCGGCAATGGTCATTAAGGGCCAGGCAGCCTTTCAGATGATGGGCGACTTTGCAAAAGGCGAATTTCTGCGGGCCGACATGGTACCCGGCGAAGATTTTATGGGCTTCCGCACCCCGGGAACCAAGGGCTCGGTAACCTTTAACGCCGACCAGTTCGTAATGTTTGAAAAAGAATCGACAGCCAAAAAGAACGCACAGAAAATTCTGGCCAAAAACGTGATGGACCCGGAATTCCAGGTTTCCTTCAACGTAGTGAAAGGCTCGGTTCCGGCCCGAACCGACGTTCCCGACGATGAGTTCACCATTATCGGCAAAGAGGCCATGAAGGACTTAGCCCAGGCGAACGATGACGGAACCCTCTTCGGATCATTGGCTCACGGACACGGCGCCCCGGCTGCAATTAAGCAGGCGGTCTTTGATGTAGTGAGTGCGCACTTCAACGGGCAATACACTGCCGAAGAAGCAGTCGAAGAGCTTGCAAAAGCAGTGGTAGCTGCCGAATAATAAACTATAGAACATCTTAATGCGGCGGGCCGTGTAAACGGCTCGCCGTTTATTGAGCACTCAGTTATAGGAGTTTCGCGGAACATGATTATTAAGAATAAATGGCACCTGTCTCAGGACGATGTTGTTGCCAGACTGGTACTGTTTCCCACGGTACTCTTGTCGGCCGTATGCGTATATGGTTTTATTATTTACACAATCTATATCTCATTTACCGGCTCAACTATCATGCCGGTGTATGAATGGGTCGGATTGGAAAACTATGCAAAATTGTGGCAACTTCGGCACTGGCACATTGCGATCAAGAATATGGCAATCTTCGGAGTCCTGTATATCGGTATAAGCTCCGTGTTAGGCCTGATTCTGGCAATCCTGATCGACCTCAACCGATTGGGAGAAATCATTTTTCGTCCGATTTTTCTTTATCCTATGGCCATTTCTTTCATAGTAACCGGTACAGCCTGGAAGTGGTTTTTAGATCCCGGTATCGGAATAGAACACATAATGCACCTTTGGGGCTTTACTTCTTTTCAATTTGACTGGATAAAGAACAGCGACTTTGCGATTTATACAGTGGTAATCGCGGCAATCTGGCAAGTTACCGGGTTTGTAATGGTAATTTTCCTGGCCGGACTGCGGGGAATAAACCACACTACTGTTGAATCAGGCGTCGTGGACGGCGCAACCCCTTTTCAACTGTATACCCGAGTCATCATTCCGCAGTTAGGTCCGTCGTTTCTGTCGGCCTTTGTAATTCTCGGGCATATGGCCATTAAATCATACGACCTGGTTATCGCCCTCACCAACGGCGGTCCGGGACAGGCCACCGCCCTTCCCTCCACGTTTATGTACTCCTACACATTTACGCGCAGCAGAATGGGCATAGGCGCAAGCGCGGCAGTAATGATGCTGCTGGCGATCATGCTAATCATCGTGCCCTACATCAAAAAGCAGCTGGAGGAGGACTAAGCATGACTATTAGCGAAACTACCCGCACAAGCCGATTTTCTAAGTTTATAATCGTCAGTATCTTGGTGTTTTTTTCAGTATATTTTCTGGTTCCTTTTTACGTGATGCTGGTTAACTCTGTAAAACCACTATCTGAAATCCAGGAAGGCAATATGCTGGCCCTGCCGAAGAACGTCTCTTTTGACTACTGGCTCAAGGCCTGGAAAACAGCACAAGTGGGGGTCAATGCAACCGGACTGCGGCCGTACTTCTTCAATTCGGTAAAAATTGTAGTTCCCGCAGTGCTTCTGTCGACACTATTCGGCTCATTCAGTGGATTTGTACTTTCGAAGTGGCGTTTCAAGGGAGACAAAGTTCTGTTCGGACTCATTCTGTTCGGGTGCTTTATCCCCTTTCAAATAGTCTTGATCCCCATGGCACGGGTACTTGGAATTCTCGGCATCTCCGGTACTACCAGTGGTTTGGTGCTCGTGCATATGGCCTATGGTGTCGGGTTTACGACCCTCTTTTTTCGGAATACCTATGCCAGCCTTCCGGATGAAATAGTGCAGTCGGCTCAGGTGGATGGAGCGAAATTCATGAAAATATTCACCAGCATCATACTTCCGACCTCGGCACCGGTGATCGCGGTAACTATTATCTGGCAAACCACCAATATCTGGAACGATTTTCTATTCGGCGTATCCTTCGGTGATGCCCGCTCACAGCCGATGACTGTAGCCCTGAATAATCTGGTCCAATCTTCAACGGGGGTAAAGGAGTACAATGTACATTTTGCTGCGGCAATAATGGCTGCCATTCCAACTCTTGTTATTTACATTGCCTCAGGTCGCTATTTCGTCCGCGGATTGATGTCGGGCTCTGTAAAGGGATAAGCGCACCATTTTTTCGAAAATTCACCGCCATAGCCGGCTCTCATTGCAGTTTCTGCAAGCGAAGCCGGCGTTTTTTGTCTACACTGATTGCACATCGGCTGTGTTGACGACGGTCAACTCCCGTGGTATTAATTCAAGCATTGAATTAACTTAGTTGTAAAATCATGGGATTGACGCCCGGTCTTATTGATTGAGCCCGGCTTTTTTGACACACTTGAGTATTACTACACATACGGGAAGGACAAAAATGGAGTACCAGCAGACCGTAAAAATCGGTATTATCGGAGCAGGCGAACGCGGCGTATATACTTTGGGAGCCCGCATGGCAGAGCGGGTTCACGACGAAGGGTTTGTAGTCACTGCCTTAGCCGATATCTATCCGGAACGTTTGCAGGAAGGCAAACAGTTTTTGGAACAAAAATACCTAGAAGCACACCGGCAGGTAGAGATAAAAACCTATACCGATTTTTATGCGCTGATAGAAGATCCGGATGTAGAGTTGATCATGATCACCTCCTACACCTCTAAGCATATCGAGTCAGCCCTTCCGGCCCTGCGCTCGAAAAAAAAGGTCTATCTCGACAAACCCATCGCAACCCGTATCGAAGACTCGCATGCCATTATTCAGGTAGAAAAAGAGCAGCGGAATCCGCTCATCATGGGCTTTACCCGCCGCTACGAAACTACCTGGCGCAAGGCGTACGATCTTGTGCAGGCTGGAAGTATCGGCGAACTGCAGATGATCCTGCTCAGGTCGGTAATCCCCTACTCCCGCTATCTGCAGCGCTGGCACCGCAACCGCGAACTCTCCGGCGGGGCGCTCAACGACAAAGCCTCCCACCATTTCGACGTATTCAACTGGTTTTCCGGCGGCAGCCCCGAACTCCTGCAGGCGATGGGCGGCCGGTCCGCCGTATTCAAGCCCGACCCGAATGCCCCCGTGCGCTGCCGCGAGTGCGGCCGTGATTGCCCTTACCGGGTCGTCCCGAGCGAAACGGTAAAGGAGCGGGGTGTCTTCTACACCCTCGAGAAAGAGTATGATGAAGATGAGGCTGCGCTGTTCAATCAGCCCTCCTGGTACGACGCCCCCACCTACGACGAGCGGGCGGATAACTGCGTCTACGATCCGGATGCCGACATTTTCGATCATGCACTGGTAAACGTTGCCTATGACAACGGCATCAAAGCAACCCTGTTCCTCTCGATCTTCAGCCCGGTCGCCGAAGACCAGGAGACTCTCGAGCTGGTCGGTTCCTCCGGACGGATCAAACTGGTACGGAATACCGGCGAGATCGACCTGGTCACCGAGTTCGGCGCGCGGCACGAGGTGATCGATGCCTCCGATACAAACCTGAACAGCTCCCACAACGGAGCGGACATCGGACTTCTAAAGGATATCCGCGGTTTTTGCCAGGGGCACAGACCGGTCGCCCAATCCACCGAC
>CAZAMY010000161.1:3087-5973 GCA_964485995.1 uncultured Sediminispirochaeta sp. | reverse complement strand
ATGGACTGGTACTACCTCGAGAACGGTCAGCGGGTGGTGCTGAACGGAACCGAACTGACCAACTCCTGGAGCACCCTCGGCGGAGACTTCTTTATCAACGACGACGGGACGCCGATCTGGATATTCCTGCACAATATGAACTGGTCGAGCGGACAGACCGATTATCCATACTACGGTTCGGTGCAGTGGGGAAAGGACGAGGCGACTGAAGCACCGGCGTATAACTGGCATCGCGCCGGCCAGGATCGGTTGGGTGTGGGAAATCTCTCGTTCGGCGGCGACGGTAACTACAGTTATAGTTTGCCTGTGATGGATCGCTATAAAAACCTGCAGATCGTCACCGACGGGGGCGATGCGAATACCGACAACTTTGTTGCCTACTACGATGTAGCTTCCGAATCGCAGGGTATTGTCTTCTACTCCTTCAAAACCGGAACCGGACTCGCAGCCGGTGACCAGATTACGGCCATGGCGAATGGATGGGATTCCAATTTAGGTAAATCTACCCCCGGAAATATGAATGCCAACTACTCAACATGGACGGGGAACACAGATATCGGCTTAATATCCCCCTACAACGACGGTTCGGGCTACAGCGGAACCGGCCGGCCGACCCGGATTGAACTGACTTCCGGCGGGGCGGACTCGGAGCACTTCGACATTGTTCTGGATGATTTTTCCGGCTCTCCGCGTCTGTACATGGCCTATTACGACGGCAGCAGTTCGGAGCTGAAATTCATGTATAACACCGACCCGGTCAACGACCCTGCGAACTGGCAGACCCGTGGCACCGGGATCGACAGCGGGGCTGGACTGTATGTGGATATGGCTGTTGACCCGGATCAGGGAATCCACATGGCTTATTACGTTGCCTCAGACAGTAATCTCAAGTACGCCTACATGCCTTCCTATGACTGTCTATATTCTCAGATCGAGGTGTATACCGTAGATGCGTTGTTTACCAACGGGATGTACACCGCAGTAACGGTAAAGGACTTCGATGAAAGTACCGGAACCGACTATCGGCCGGTGATCTCCCACTACTCGCTCTCCTTCAGCGGCACGAACTATGCACTGCGGGCCGCCTGGCCGGAGCATCCGCTCGGTGACCTGAACTTTTCAGACGGTGCGGACAATGTAAGCGGCGACTATACCGGAGCGTGGGAAGTGACTCCCGTGACGGCTGCCACTCCGCCCAGCGCTGTCGATTCTTTCATTTCAATCGACAGTGTGCGAGACACTTCCGATCCGCAAGACGGCATCGAGCGCAGGACCGAGGGCGAGTTGATCATCGGATATAACGGCGGCTATCTGGAAGAAGCCAGACTGCTGTCTGAGTGAAGGGAATAAGATGATGAATAATAAGAGATTCTTAGTATTGATTACCGCTGCGGTGTTGCTGCTCGCCCTGGGCGGCCTGCCGGCCTTCGCCGCCGGAGCACAGGATGAAAAGAACTACCAGGAGGCCGCGGGGGTCGAGAGCTGGACTCACAGCTACGACATCTCCGAGCGCCCTGATGGGAAATACAACGTGCTGGTGCGGGGACGCGACCTGGCCGGAAATACCTCCATTGCAGGCCCTTTCAACATCTACATAGATTCCGACTCAGACCTTCCGACTGTGTCGGTAGCTAATCCGGCGGATGGAAGCATCATTACCAGCAATCTCAATGTGGTCGGCGCTGCCGTCGACGATGACGGAATCGAGAAAGTCTTGATGAGCATCAACGGCGGTGAGTTTGAAGAGTGTGAGGGAAACGAGTTCTGGCACTCGTATCTCGAACTGGATTCTCTGACCGAAGGGCTGCAGAGGCTCGAGCTCAAAGCGGTGGATATCAACGGTCTGGAAGGCCCGCCGGCATCCCTCAGCTTCACTGTGGACAAGCACAGCCCGGTTACGGTGATAGAATCCCACGAAAGCGGGGGGTACCTTTCCGGAAAAGTAGAGATCACCGGGAGTGTACAAGACGCCAATGGAGTGCAGAGGCTGAGTTTTCGCGAGAAGAACCGTACGGCGCAATCACAGTTAAAGTTGAAGTACAACCGTGAGAAAGGCGTGTATGAGTTTCAGCAGAGAATCGATACCGAAGAGTACGCGGACGGGCCGCACGATCTCATTTTTACCAGCACCGACCTGGCCGGTACCAAGGGCATCGATTCCTTTCTCTTTTTTGCCGACAACAATGCCCCGCAGCTGCAGATTCTCAGCCCCACACCAGATGCCGAGTTGAACCAGCGCATCCTGCTGGCCGGCACCGTGCGGGACAGCGTCGGAATAAAAACGCTTTCCTACCGTATCGGGGAGCAAGCGCGGGAAATCGAACTAACCCCCGGGGACCCCTACTGGGCGGCCGAACTCGATCTATCTGAGTACTCGTACGGTAATCTCTCGCTCGAGGTAGCGGCCGAAGACTATGCCGGTAACATCAGTTCTGAAAAAATACGGCTGCGCCACAGCCGCGAGAGCGACCTGCCGCAGGTGGCGCTCTCTCTGCCCGAGCGGATCGGGGTGGCCGAGCATTCGATTGACATTGCAGTGGCAGCCTGGGATGACGATCGTGTGCAGGCTCTCGAGTACATCCTCGATGAGCAGGCCCCTGAGACAATTGCCTTATCCTCACAGGCAGATTCCGTCCAATTGATCCAACTGACCGGTCTCGAACCCGGCCGCCACAGCATCAGCGTACGGGCCCAGGACGAGCATGGGCTGTTCGGCGATTCAGTAAAAGGCAGCTTTACTATTCCGAAGAACTCTGAGGATGCACCGATTGAGGGGGTGAGTGAAATCAGCCTCGAGAGTTTTGAATCGGTAATCACCGGTGCAGATGGGGTAGTACTTGCAGGCCGCGGTCCGAAAGGACCGGGGAATGTGCAGATCGAAGTCCG
>CAZAMY010000161.1:0-2987 GCA_964485995.1 uncultured Sediminispirochaeta sp. | reverse complement strand
TAGTACTTGCAGGCCGCGGTCCGAAAGGACCGGGGAATGTGCAGATCGAAGTCCGCCTGGCCGGCTTTGTTCCACAAGCTTCACCCCACGCACACGGAAATGCCACAGGCGCGCAGACCGACTCTCAGAACGGCGCCCAAGCTGAAGCCTCTATCGAACAATTGCGCAGCTGGCAGCCGGTCCGTGTCGACGGCAGCGGCGGGTTTTCACACCCCATCGATGCCGCCGAACTGCCGGATGGAATTTTTACCTTCGAGTTGCGCAGCCGTTCGGTGGTGCAGGATACCACCGACCCGGAAAATGTGAAAACCGTAGAAAACAGCTCCTCGATGATGAGCAGCTGGGTGAAAGACAGCCGGGCACCGCAGCTGACTCTGCTCACTCCGGTAAAAGACGACGGAGTAAACGGGAAAATCACCGTGGCGGGAACCGTCTCCGATGCCGGGACTGTTTCCAAGGTGGAACTGAGTACCGACGGCGAGAATTTTTCAGAGATAAGTTCCGCCTGCTGTTTCGTTCACTCGCTGGATTTGAGCGCCGCCCTGACAGCCGTAAATACAGCTGCAACTGCGGGCTCGCAGACAAGCGAAGCCGAAGACGACAGCGCAGCGGTCGGCGACCAGGCCGACCTTGCAGATGACCAGCCCGAGCCCCAGCACGCCGCCGGCCCCCCGTCGGAAATCATTATCCGCACCACCGATGCAAATGGACTCACGGAGACCTTCCGCAAGCCGATCAGCTACGACGCCGCCTCCGACCTCCCGCAGGCCGACATCCAGTTTCCCCTGGAATCGGCGGTGATATCGGCAGACTTTACCCTGGCCGGTACCGCCCTCGATGACGACGGTATTGCCGCCGTGCACTACCAGGTAGATGAGGGTGACTGGCGCCGTACTGAGGGCCGGGCAGCCTTCGAAATCCCGATTTCCATTCGGGGAATCGAGGACGGCTCCCATACAATCAGGGTAAAGAGCGAAGATTTCAACGGTGTGCAGAGTGAAACTGCCGCACGGTCAATTATGATTTCACGCTCTGATCCGGTTACCCGAATCGCGAGTCCCAGTCCCGCCGATTTCGTGAAAGAACAAGCCCGCATTCTGGGAACTGTCGAGGACCCTAACGGAATCGAGGCGGTTTATGTCTCCACCGACAACGGCGCCAGCTACAACCGCGCCGATCTTGCCCCCCAACCAGAGATCCAAACGGCCGTAGAAACGGACGGCGCCGAGTCCCAGCCACCCCCCGCTGCAGCATCAATCCGCACCAGCCGCCGCTGGAGCTACAATCTGGATGCCGGGCTGCTGAAAGACGGCACCCATTCGGTGTATGTAAAAGCTGTCGACGCAGCGGGGGTCGAATCGCTGTACACCTCCATCATCAATGTGGACAACACAATTCCCCATATAAAACTCGACTCGCCCCTGGCCAACAGCGAGACCAACGGCATACTCGAGCTCGGCGGAAGGATCAACGACAACACCGCACTGACCCGCGTAAAAGTTACTCTGGTTCCGCTGGATGAGACCACCGGCCTTACCGAGCATATGCAGAATGACCCGCCAAGCGAGAGCGAAGCCGGCGGAGAAACAGCTACTGCCACTCAGAACCGGACAGACCGGCTGGAGGTTATCCTGCTGGGCGTCGATGCGCGGCAAGAATCATCGGAGAATGCGCTCGGTCAAGCAGCCAGTCCGTATAAAGTCGGCGCAGATCAAAGCGAACCGGCCGCAGATGAAGCGGAACCGGCCGCTGACCCGGACCCGCGCGCTGCCGGGGAAGACGAGTACGCCCGCTCTGCTTCCAGCCTCACCAAGGTCATGAACCTCAACCGCAGTCTGGATACCACGCAGCTCCGGCCGGGCTGGTACAACATAAACCTCGAAGCCACCGACCTGGCCGGCAATACTGCCTACGAAACCCGCAACACCCTGCTGGTAGGCGCGGAAAAGTCAGAGGCGCTGAATATCCTCTATCCCCTGGAGGGTGAAACGGCCAGTGTGTTTGCGAAAATCGAGGGCCGCACCGGTCCGCAGGCCGATTTCGATTCAGTGGTCATTGTTATCGACGACAGAGTGGTAAGCACCGCCCCGGTGAAAGAGAACGGTTACTTCTCGGCCAGCCTGGACAACTCCCAGCTCAGTCCCGGCGAACATACCCTGCAAGTTCGATCCGACAGTGCCGCCGCACCGGTACACTCAGCCCCCCGGCACTTCACCTATACATCACACGGCCCCTGGGTCCTCTTCGAGGGCTTCGAGTCCGGGGATTTCCTCACTGAGCGCAGTTTCATCAGCGGCAGCACCGGCTACCGTCTGCCCGACGGCGGCTCAGGTGGCACAGGCGGCAGCGGCACAAGCGGCAGCGGCACAAGCGGCTCAGGCGGCAGCGAATCAACCCGCACCGCTGAAGCCGGCAGCGCCGACGAAGACACCGCCCCGGCCCTCGACCGCCTGGAGGTCAGCTTCGACAACGGCCGCAGCTTTCAAACCATCGAGGGCAAGCAGGTGCTCTCCAAGCGCCGCGACGGCAGCTGGAAACTGCGCATCGAAACCCAGAACTACCCTGACGGATACCTGCCGGTGGTAGCTAAATCCTATTTCGCCGACGGCAGCAGCGCCGTTGCCAAAGTGCGGCTGCAGATCGACAAGACCCCGCCCAACGTAGTGGTGCAGCAGCCCGCCGAGGATGCCCGTTTCAACGGCCTGCTGACCCTGGCCGGTATTTCCGAGGACGCTAACGGCATGGACTCGGTGCACATCCTCTTCCGCGAAGGCGACAAAGACCGCTACCAGGTGCCCTCCTTCGTGCAGGGGCTCTACATCGACCTGCACGCCCTCGGCGCCACCTACGGCGAATACGGCATGGGCCTGACCTTCTTCGACGACAACGTCAAACTGCAGGCCTCCGCCGGCCTCGCCCCGCCGGGCCGCTTCTCCGGTCTGGTACTCAGCGGCACCCTCCTGGCCAACATCGCCACTGTCCCCTAC
>CAZAMY010000160.1:0-5986 GCA_964485995.1 uncultured Sediminispirochaeta sp. | reverse complement strand
GTTTACCTCCGACGATCCCCTGTCCGAGGCTGAAATCCCAAAGCCCGTATACCGGTGCTCGGGAGGCCCTGGTGATCAGCTGTGTTCCCTGCTTCCAGTCGTAAAAAGTATTTTCCGCATCCCGGAAGAACAGGGAATACAGAACCACAGCATCATCCGGCAGTCGCTTCAGCTTGGAGAGCAGTTCTACCATAGTGAAATCGTACCACACGCTTATTTCGTCAAACTCCTCTCTAAAGGGGATGCTTTCATATGCAAACTCTTTCTGCAGCCGTTTTCCCGTCGGAGTGTTATCGGTAATGAAAATCAGTCTGTTCGCCTCCGGATGCATTTCTGTGATAAGATTTATATTTTCCTTGAATCTGACCTTTTCAATTACTCCGGTCACACTGTCTCCGGCGTTTTCCAGCGCCTCCTCGGGATAGTTCAGTCCGCAGAATACGACCGGAGTGTATCCGAAAATACTTCTTCCCTCGTTGGTAAGAAAGTTAAACGCGTTGTTGTCGGAACAGATAACCAACTGAAAATTGTGCTGGGTAAATTTATACTCCAGAAGCTGCCTCAGCAGCTCGAGATATTCGGGGCTGTACTGATGTTTGGTGTCCATATACTCGACAAACAGGTTTACCCGGTCGCCCAGGGCTGCTTTAACCCCGTTAGTGATATCATCCGTCCATTTGAACCCGGCATGATATGAATGAATGAGCAATATATTCTGTCCGAAAACCCCGATATCCTGCCTGGAGTTTTGGGCAGAAATGCTGAGCGCCTGTAGTGCCATTATGAGGGCACAGATTATAAGTGCTGCCCGGTGAGGTCTGATCATAGTAACTATAAATAATAAGGCAAGAAGCGTCGATGAGCAACCTGATCTTATAATCGCCAAAATGGTAATAAAAAGTATTAAAAAATATTAAAAAGTAATACACAAAGCTAATTTTTCATGATATATTAGTTATAGATTGCGTAAAAACGCAAAAAAGTAAAGTAATATTTACTTATACATAAAATTACCTATTAAAAAATATAAATATAGGTAAATTTATAGATAAAGAATGGAGCGTATTATGAAAAATATTGATGACCTTTCGGCGGCAATAATCGACATACCTATACTAGAAAAATACTCAGATCGTCTGCCCGGTTTGATAAAAGAATATAGTCTCGAGCTCCGGCAGCGCGGCTGGAAGACCTACAAGCCCTACACCGATGGAGAACATTTGAAATACGGAATAGCGAAGAGCGAATTACTCGAGGCCTACGAGGAGCTGCTGTGCCAGACAGCCGGGCTCTATCGGGACTTCAGTGAAATATTAAAAAAAATACAACAGCACGAAGAGTGCTGAGAATTATATATTTGGAGGTTCCAATGACAACAGATCTAGAAAGTAAAGCAGACACAGGCTTTTCACCCGAACTTATGGAGTACATAGAGACCTGGAAGGACAAGCCGGGAAACCTGATTATGATCCTACATAAAGTTCAAGAGGAACAAGGTTACATTTCTAAGGAAGCCGGTAAAAAGGTAGCTAAGCTGCTCGATGTGCCACTGGCTAAGATCTACGGAGTAGTAACCTTTTATCACTATTTCCGCCTGGCAAAGCCGGGGAAACACAATATAAAAATTTGTATGGGAACCGCCTGTTACCTGAAGGGCGGCGAGGATATCCTGAGCGAGCTCGAGAATTTGCTCGGTATAGGAGTAAATCAAACTACCGAGGATGAGCAGTTTTCGATTGAGGCTGTCCGCTGTGTAGGTGCCTGTGGTTTGGCACCAGTCATAATTGTTGATGATGATGTGTACGGTAAGCTGACCAAAGACCGGCTGCCGGAGATTTTGGCGAAGTACCAGGAACGATGACATGAATAAGATGACACTTGAAGAGCTCCGGGCCCTGCGGGCGGAGCAGAAAACAAAGCTTTCCCGGCGCAGTGTGAGAAATACGGATGTGGAAGTGATTGTGGGCATGGGTACCTGTGGTATTGCCGCCGGTGCAAAAGACACACTGGATGCCTTTATTCGTGAGCTCGATGAAAACGGCATCAAGAACGTACGCGTAACCCAGACCGGCTGCATGGGGCTGTGCTACGTAGAGCCCACCGTAGAGGTAGTAGTGCCGGGAATGCCGGACGTTATTTACGGCCGAGTGAATCCGGAGGTCGTCGGAAAAATAGTCAGAAAGCATATCATGAATAAGACCCTGGTAAATGACCATATTTATGACCGACCAGCAGCAGACATTGTCAATGAGGGGAGGACAAACTAATGGCGCCATTTACCCATTACATTCTCGTCTGCGGCGGTACGGCCTGTGAATCGTCCAAGTCCGATAAAATCTATAAAAACCTGCTGAATGAGTGCGAACGACAGGCATGCAAGCAAAGTACCCAGATAGTGAAAACAGGATGCTTCGGTTTCTGTGAACAGGGCCCCATAGTCAAGGTGCTTCCGGAAGAATCCTTTTATGTGCATGTACAGCCGGAGGATGCGGCAGAGATTATAGCCGAACATATCATCAAAGGCCGTGAAGTGAGCCGGCTGCTGTATGACAAAAGCAAGAGCAAGCTTCGAGCAAAGATAGAAGATATTGACTTTTATCAGAAACAGTTCCGGGTCGTACTACGCAACTGCGGTGTGATCAATCCGGAAGATATTAATGAATACATTGCCCGCGACGGATATGCTGGCCTAGAGAGGGCACTCTTCGAGTTGTCTCCCGACCAGGTAATCGAAGAGTTAAAAAGCTCCGGGCTGCGGGGCCGCGGCGGGGCCGGGTTTCCGACCTGGCTGAAGTGGAACTTTACCAAACAGGTTGAAAATGATCAAAAATACGTTGTGTGCAATGCGGATGAGGGAGACCCTGGTGCCTACATGGACCGCAGTACCCTCGAAGGCGATCCGCACAGCATTCTCGAGGCAATGACCATTGGCGGCTATACCGTCGGAGCCGACTACGGCTATATTTATATCCGTGCAGAATACCCGCTGGCAATCCGGCGGCTCAAGATTGCAATGCAGCAGGCCCGTGAATACGGGTTACTGGGAGAAAACATATTAGGCAGCGGTTTTAATTTCGACATTGAGATACGACTGGGGGCCGGTGCTTTCGTCTGCGGCGAGGAGACGGCGCTGATCCGTTCGATTGAAGGCGAGCGTGGAATGCCGATCCCGCGACCTCCTTTTCCCGCTACGCATGGTGTGTTCGGCCAACCCACAGTACTGAACAATGTGGAAACCTGGGCCAACATTCCGGTAATTCTGCAGAAGGGCGGCAGTTGGTTTGCCCAAATCGGCACCACCGATTCAAAGGGTACCAAAGTTTTTGCTCTCACCGGAAAAATCAGGAACTCTGGACTGGTGGAAGTGCCGATGGGAACCACCCTCCGGGAGATAGTGTACGATATCGGTGGCGGCATCGCTCACGGGAGGGCGTTCAAGGCGGTGCAGACCGGCGGTCCATCCGGAGGAGTCATTACCAAAGAACTTATTGATACTCCGATTGACTATGTACACCTGCAAGAGCTCGGTTCCATTATGGGCTCCGGCGGTATGATTGTAATGGATGAGGATGTCTGCATGGTAGATATTGCCAAGTTCTACCTCGGTTTTATCGTGGATGAGTCTTGCGGAAAATGCGCTCCTTGCCGGGTAGGGGGACGTACCCTGTACAATATTCTCGATCGCATTACCAAAGGCGAAGGAACGCTCGAGGATATAGACAAAATCAAATCGATCGGCCATGCAATGCAGAAGGCATCTCTGTGCGGCTTGGGTCAGACTGCGCCGAATCCGGTGCTCTCCACCCTGAAGTACTTTCCCGACGAGTACAAAGCACATATCAAAGATCATCGCTGTCCCTCCGGCAAGTGTAAGAGCCTTATCTCGTACCACATACTGGCTGATAAGTGTATCGGCTGCGGACTGTGCGCCCGGCGCTGTCCGGTCAATGCAATCAGCGGTGATATTCGACAACTGCACAGCATAGATCATGAAAAATGTATTAAGTGCGGTGAATGTTACCACGTCTGTAAGTTCGATGCCGTGTATATACGTTAGGTTTTAGCGAAAGGAGTAAGCAATTGAAATTGATCAACATGAAAATCAACGGCCAGTCGCTGCAGGTAAAAGCCGGTACCACCATTCTCAATGCAGCCAAAAAGCTGAATATCAACATTCCGAGCCTCTGCTATCACTCTGATCTCCCGGCCTGGGCGGCTTGCGGGGTGTGTGTGGTAAAGCTCGAGAACTCACCCAAAATGGTGCGGGCCTGCGCCACACCGGTCAGCGAAGGCATGCGCGTGATTACTCACGACCCCGAGCTGCACCAGATCAGGAAAACAGTGATCGAGCTGATACTCTCTACCCACCCGAACGACTGCCTAAAGTGCGGCCGAAACGGAAACTGCGAACTGCAGACCTTGGCGTCCTCGTTCGGCATCAGAGAGCAGCCCTATGAGACACGAGTGCGGGATTTGTCCATAGACGATTCAACACCTTCCATTATTGTGGAACCGGAGAAGTGTATTAGCTGCGGGCGCTGCGCCAATGTGTGTCAGGTGATGCAGGGGGTGTGGGCGCTGGAGTTTGTGAGCCGGGGTGAGAATGTACGGATTGCACCTGCCGGTGATGCTGCCCTGGCCGACAGCCCGTGCATAAAGTGCGGTCAATGCTCGGCCCACTGTCCGGTCGGCGCAATCTATGAGAAAGACGAGACCGGCAAGCTCCTGGATGCAGTTCGGGATCCGTCCAAACACGTGGCCGTGCAGATTGCGCCGTCTGTTAGAGTAGCCCTGGGAGAGGCCTTCGGGTATGAACCGGGTGAAATAACTACCGGTAAAATCTACGCAGCTCTGCGACGGGTCGGAGTAGACGCGGTATTCGACACCAACTTCGGCGCCGACCTCACCATTATGGAGGAGGCCAGCGAGTTCGTACAACGGGTACAAGACGGTTCGCGTAACCTTCCTCAGCTCACCAGCTGTTGCCCGGCCTGGACGGATTACATGGAGAAGTACTTTTCTGACATGATTCCCAATTTTTCTACCGCAAAATCTCCAATGATGATGCAGGGCTCAATGATCAAAACTTATTATGCCCATAAGAAGAATTTGACACCTGCCGACATTTTTTCAGTGGCAGTTATGCCGTGTACTGCAAAGAAGTATGAGATTACCCGCTGCGAGAATATGTACTCGTCCGGTGAACAGGATGTGGATGTAGTCCTGACAACTCGGGAATTGGCCCGGCTGATACGCTCGGCGGGAGTGGACTTCAACCGCTTGCCCGAGGAACAGGCCGACAGTCCCATCGGAAAATACTCCGGGGCTGCGACTATTTTTGGCAACACCGGAGGAGTAATGGAGGCGGCCATACGCAGCGCCTATTACTTTCTTACCGGTAAAGAGCTGGAGAACATGAGTGTCGAAGCGGTTCGAGGAATGGACGGCGTGCGTGCGGGCGAAATCGATATAGACGGGAAAAAGATTCGGGTAGCTCTGGCTCACGGTATGGCAAATATTGCCGCGCTATTACGAGAGGTAGAGGCCGCCCGGGAGGCCGGAGAGGAGCCGCCTTATCACTTTATCGAGGTAATGGCCTGTCGGGGAGGTTGTATCGCCGGCGGGGGGCAGCCCTACGGAACTACCGATGAAATCAGGGCAAAACGGATTGCAGGATTGTACAAGGATGATGAAAACTCGGAAGTACGGGCCTCACACCAGAACCCGGAGATTATACGGCTTTATGATGAGTTTCTCCGAGAACCGTTGAGTGAGGTTTCGCATAAGTACTTGCATACTACCTACTCAGCGCGTCCGATTTATCAGATTTAGGAGCTGTACAAAAGTGCCCCTACACGGCCGGTGTGTGTGACATCAGTTTGAGGGCCACCTGCAGGTGGTCAGGCAAATAATAGCCGGCCGTTTTTTTTTTCAGTAGCGGCCGATCAGTTTGACGAGTTCGAGCCGCCGTTTTACTCCGCACTTG
>CAZAMY010000159.1:0-6018 GCA_964485995.1 uncultured Sediminispirochaeta sp. | reverse complement strand
GGCCAATGTGTCGAGAATACCCACGAGAGACTGTTCGCCGGATTCCTTGATCTCCTGAGCGGTAATTACCGTGATGTGGGCGGGAGTGGAGAGCTCGGATTCTTCGGTTCGGGCGGCGGTGACGACTACGTCGACGCCCTCGGAATCGTCGTTGGTGAGCTGGTCAGCTTGCTGGGCGCTGAGACCTGTGGTGAGGACCAACAGCAGTGTGAGGACTGCCGCGCCCGCTCGAGAGTAAGTAAGTTTGTTGTGCATAAAAGCTCCTTCTGCGAATGGTACAGGTATAGAACTCTGCATGTACCGAGAAGGAATGGGGGTATATCGATGGGCATATACACTTCCATCCCCTGTACGTGAGAGAACGGAACACACACTACATATGTGTTCGCATTGGAAATGAATCGTCTTCTGGCTTACGGATACTCAGTTGGCACCTTCCCGCCGGTACTCCGGCAGTGGTAAACGCGCACCTCACATCCGCTTACAGCGGCACGCCCGCACCCGATTTTCACGGGTTTCCGTTATTCATTCCGTTCAAATGTTACCCCATTATATTTCGTGTTCTCTGAAGGATCAAGCATCAATTTTCGCCCCAGGCAGGGATTCAGCTGGTTACCAGAATCCGGTTCCGGCGGCTCCTTTAAAAGGCCCAACTATGTCGCCGGTAATCCAGCCGCCGTAAAAATCACCTTCCTGGGACCGCACCTGTTCGCCGTCCACAAAACAGGCGTCCAGCTTGGAGGCGTAGAAGCAGAGATACCCGGCGATCGGCTCAAAAGCGGGAGGAGGCGCAGGGTAGTGCCAGGCGGCCCGGGCGGCTCGGCGGCCGTGTACCACCACATCGAAATAGGCGGCCTGGCCTTTCCATTCGCAGATACTGCGGCCTTCGGCTTTGAGTAGATGTTCCATATTCACATCCTCAGGCGGAAAGTAGTACGTGGGCGGATGGCTGGTTTCGAGTACCCGGTAGGCTCTGCTCGATTCGGCAATGGTTACCCCGTTGAATATCACCTTCAGATTTTTTGGACTTGATTCGAGTCGAGGAGGCCGCGGATAGTCCCATACTGATTCTTGCCCGGGGGCGGGAATTGGTTTCTTCATAATTATTTCCTTTACCTTACAAAATTAGTAAATTATTTATGTTATGAAAAGAAAAATTGCTATTGTAGTGTGCATTTTTACTCTCATAAATGCGGGGGTGCTTATGGCTGACGAGCTGGTTCTCGATGATTTCGTCGATGCTGACGGAATTTCCAGTCTTGGTACCCAATGGCAAGGTTTCACCGATCGTGTGATGGGTGGCAAATCTGATATGAGCGCTGGTCTGCGTCAAGAGGATATTAGATTCTTGCGCATGGAAGGAGAAGTCTCCTTGGAGAATAATGGCGGGTTTATCCAGGTTCGCCTTCCGCTCAACCCGGGCAACGGGAGCTTTGATGCATCGCGCTACAGTGGAATAAAGGTGCGGTACAGAAGCTTCCGCAGCGGCAGTTATTATCTGCATTTGCGGACAAGGCAGACACGCCTGCCGTGGGCCCACTTTGCTGCCGCTTTACCGGAATCTCTCGGATGGACTGAGGCCCGCATTCCTTGGAGCGCTTTTGAGAGCGAGCTTACACTGTTGAGAAGACCGAATACAGGGTCGCTCACGAGCATTGCGCTGGTGGCCGCAAAGCAGGAATTTACCGCCGGTATCGATCTCGGATACATCGGTTTGTATTGATTCTTTCCAGCTGAGCGCCTATAGTCAGCGGTGTGAAGTACCGTCTGTTGTTCCTATTTGTCCTGCTCGCTTCATTCTTCGGCCCCACTCTCACTGCAGAGGAAATCCTCCTCACCGACACAGAGGGTTCTTATGAACTCAACCACGCTGTCTCGTTTTTGATTGATGCCGATAGAACCCTTTCGGCGCAAGAGGCTTACAATCTGCGCAATTCCTTTGCCGAATTTCCGCAGGAGTCGGTGCAGATTCCCCGTGAAGGGGTAATGTGGCTGCACTTCCGGGTTCGAAACAACAGCTCCCATCCGAACTGGATTGTCGAAAACGCGATGAAGGTCGAGCTGATGGAGCTTTTCCGCTATTCCGATGGCAGGTGGCGGCAACAGGACAGAACTGGAAACATGGTTCCATTTTCCGATCGCAGATTACAAACCAGAAATCCTGCTTTTGAGCTACAGGTACAAGAGAATGAAACTGCGGAGGTGCTCATCCGCCTGTATGATTATCAGTCGGCCAGCGTGCAGTTGGAGCTGATCGAGCTGGAGGCTTTTCGGGCGAATTATCAGCGCGAGACATTTTTGCTGGGTTTGGCCTTCGGCTTCTTTGCCGCATTGATTATCTACAACTCTATTATCTTCCTGTTTAACCGGGACCGTGCCTATCTGTTCTACTCACTGTATATGGCCGCATTTTTCATGAACCAGCTTGCTCAGGAGAGACTCTTGTCACAGTATCTCACGCCGAATCAGCCTTACGGCTTTTTCTGGTTTGTCCTGTTCGGCAGCCTTACCGCTGCCTTCGGGCTGGAGTTTTTTCGGCGGTTCATCGAAACCGGGCAGTCAATGCCGCGGCTTGACCGCGGAATGCGGGCACTGCGCTGGGTAATGGCTGCTCTGGCTGTATCGGCCTTTGTATACGCCGGTCCGGTCTCGGCTGATCTGCTGAATGTGGGAAGCCTGGCTGCAATGGGACTAATTCTGTGGGCCTTAGTAAAAAGAATATTGCGGCGCGATATCCTGGCACTCGTATGCCTACTCGGATCATTGCTGTATCTAATAGGAACTGCCGCCGAGATTGTTGTTACTCTTGTGCCGGCCCCAGTGACCCCGTTTGCACTGAATGCCCAGCTGTACGGAGCTTTGGCCCAGGTCCTCTTTCTCGGTTTTGCCTTAGGGGCGAAGACATTCCGGCTTCGTAACCAGTATGAACAAATACAACAGCAGTACCGGAAAAATCTCGAACAGAGTGTTGCCGAGCGCACGCGTGAGCTGGAGGAAGCGAACCGCAAACTGGAGGAGCACGCGGTCACCGATGCACTGACCGGGCTTTACAATCGCAAAGAGTTGAAACGCCGTATGAAAGAAATCGATCCGTATCTGGCTCGAAAGGGCGGCGGGAGCAGTGATTACGTAGTTTCGGTGGCATATCTCGATTTAGATAATTTTAAGTATTACAACGATACCTATGGCCACGGGTATGGGGACGAAATGCTGAAAGAGACTGCTGAAAAGCTGCGTACGAATACTCGCCCCTATGATCTGCTGTTTCGTCTGGGAGGAGATGAGTTCCTCATTATTATGCCGGAAGCGGATCTGGATACCGCCGGACACATTGTCGAGCGCATTCGCGGCTGCTTTAGTGCGGCCTCTTCTTCAACAGCTCAGGAGGAGCCCCTGATAACTGTTTCAATCGGCCTGACATCGTCGGGTTATCAGCCGGGAGTCAAACTCGAAGAGCTCATTCAGAGTGCAGATGCAGCGCTGCTGAAGGCCAAAGCACAAGGTAAAAACCAGATTGCCTTTCATTAGAGTTCTTGCCTGCCAGAACTGAAAAGTAGCATGTCGAAATTCTTAATAGTATCAATAAATCTATTCTCTATCGCTTTTTAGGGTATACATTACAAAAATAGTAATAAAAATTTGAATGGATTTTTCTAAATACATTGCTTTATTTCAAAAGTGGGAGTAGCATTATTAATAAAGAATGTTTTTCATAAACAGGAGGAATTGTATGAAACGTCTTCTGATCCTTGTTCTTCTCATTTCAATTGCATGCACAGGGGTATTGGCTGCTCAGGATAACAACAACGGCGGACTCGAGCCACTGATGGCACCCGGAGATTTTGCCGTATCTGCCGGACTTGGATACGGCTTCTTCTGGGGAGCAATTGATGTGTCCGGCGGAGTTGAACTGATTCTGTCGCGGTATGACCTTGGTGGTGAACTGCCGCTGACCTTCGGTGTGGCCGGGAAGGTGAACTACTACCGGTTGGACAATGATAACTGGTGGGGTGACTACAAGGAGACCTACTTTGGCGGCGGCGGATTCGGTACTGTGCATCTGGGACTGAAAGAGCTGAACCTGGATGAGAACATGCAGTGGCTGGCAAATGTCGATACCTATGTCGGCCTGGGAATCGGTTTCTATCACTATACCAACACTTACCTTGATGACTATTATGAAACCTATAGTGGCGATTATGATAGGTTCGAAATAGGACTCCGTTCAACCGCTGGTGTAAACTATTTTCTCACACCCAATGTAGCCATCAATTTTGAAGGCGGTTACTACGGCGCATGGGGCGGTGGTGGCCTGATCGGTGTGTTAGTAAAACTATAATTCCATTTTTGCTTAGCACTTTAGTTTAGCTGCGAAGTATGCAGTTTAGACCGGCCTCTGTGGCCAGCGAGCACATTTCGTGCAGCTGGTCGTGGTCAGGGGCCGGCCATTCGGCGTAGGCCGGGTCGAGAGTTGCTCCCCGGCGAAAAGGAGTAAGCACATACTGTCCAGCTCCCTGCAGCAGCGGCAGTATTTCGCGCAGCTCCTCGACGCCGACAATTCCCGGTACTACCGTAGTCCGGATTTCATAGGGGATACCAGCAGTTTTCAGGTATTTCAAGGATGCACGGAGTTTCGCGGCGGTGCTTATCTGGCCGGCCGGCAGCGAACCCAACAAGCTGTCGTATTTTTCGGGTACAGTCTTCAAATCCATTGCAATGTAATCGATCTCGGCCCGGGCCAGGCGCTCGGGAAAGGTTCCATTGGTGTCCAGTTTTACCTTGAGTCCGTGCCGGTGAATCATATCGATGAGGTCGTTGAGATTTTCATGGATAAGCGGCTCACCACCGGTAACGCAGACTCCTCCCAGCACATTGGACCGCAGTGCCAGAAAGCGGTCCAGCTCTTCAAGTGAAATGAGGTCCTCAGGATACGGTGGTTGTACCAGCGCTGGATTGTGGCAGTAGGGACAGCGCAGGTTGCAGCCGGGGGTAAACACCGTAGCTGCAACCTCGCCCGGGAAATCCAGTAAAGTGGTTTTCTGAAGGCCGACCCGTGTCAGCGCCATCAGCACTCGAGTAAATTGCGCAGCTCAGAGGCCGAGCAGGCGCGGGCGGTTTCATTGCCCCCAGCATCAAAGAATACTACAGTCGGGGCGGCCATTATTTCGTGGGCCGCCGCCTCGGCGATTCCCTCCGCTGTATCGACGTTCACCTGCCGTCCCTTCAACGCGAGGCCCTCCATGTACGCCTTTACCGGGGGACAGTTGGGGCATTGGCTGCGGTAGAACAGCAGATAGGATGAGGTCGCAGTGCGGTCGGATTTGGCCTGGGCCGGCTCCGGAATGGATTCCAGGGTCAACTGGGCGCCGGAGTAGTTCTCCATTACCTTCGAATCTTCGACTTCAACCTGCACCGTGCGCTCGGAGTCCGGTGCTCTCCCGGCCGCGGCTTTCGGCTCGTCAAACAGCTTCCGCAACCCGAACTCCTCCTGCTTCCCCCGGTTCCAGTTGCGGACCGAACGGTAGTAGCCGACGATGCGGGTGTAGACCTCCGCCTCGCCGCCGCAGTGCGGACAGGTGAAGTGTTCGCCGGCGATGTAGCCGTGCTCCGGGCAGATGGAGAAGGTCGGCGAGATGGTAAAGTAGGGCAGGTGGTAGTTACGGGCAATGCTTTGCACCATGCTGCGGCAGGCCTTCCAGTCGCTGACCGCCTCACCCAAAAAGGCGTGGAACACCGTACCGCCGGTGTATTTGGTCTGCAGGCTGTCCTGGTGGTCTAGCGCCTCGAACACATCGGCGGTGTAGTCCACCGGCAGCTGGGTCGAGTTGGTGTAAAAGGGCTCCTTATCACCGCTGGTGATGATGTCGGGGTACTGCTCTCTGTCGTGCTTGGCCAGGCGGTAGCTGGTGCTCTCGGCCGGGGTGGCCTCCAGGTTAAACAGATCGCCCGTGTCCTCCTGCAGGTCGGCAAGATGGCGGCGCATGTAGTCCAGAATCTCTTCGGCAAAGCTGCTGCCCT
>CAZAMY010000158.1:0-6073 GCA_964485995.1 uncultured Sediminispirochaeta sp. | reverse complement strand
AACCACCATCCCTACTTTTCCACGACCGCCGATCAGCACGGCTGCACCGTCTTCAGACAAGTCTCTAATACGGCAGCGTAGCCCGCGCCCCTGTTCGTACTCTTCTGTAACTGTTTCAATGGATCGCATCGGAAAGATAGTCCCCGCAATGTTGGTGTCTACTCTAACAGAACCGCGTTTCTGACTGCGAACCAGTGAGTCCGAGTGGGCAATATGCAATATAGGGTAGCGGCGATCGAGGTAATCATCCAATACCCGAGATTCGAACACATATCCGGCATCATCGGCCCGCCAGAAATAGACGTTTATCCGATGCCCTTTCCAGATAAACCCAGGCGGTAGCTTAGGTCCTTCGGGATAGGAAATTGCCAGATAACGCCGTAAATTTTCAACGATCTGTGAGCGGTAGGTTCCGAGACCGGGCACATTTATCATGATTCTCTGGCGCTGCGGAAGTCTGCGGGTGGTTTTAATGCCGAGTTTGTACTTCGGAAGATCCATCTCCACGCTCTTTCTGAAATCGAAGAGCTTGGATAAAAAGCGTACATTTTCCTCGTTTCCATAACTGTCCTCGGCTCTGAACTTGGTAATCATCCCCTTGACAGACCGATCGAGTTGGCCAATCGACCAAAACAGCGCAGTCGGATTTTTCAGACGGTTTTCGACTGCAACCTTTCGCAGGAGGTTCACCTCTTTGAAGGTAAACCCGGACTCCTTCCCCTTTGCATAAAAATGAAGCCAGGGAAAGCTTCCGCCGCCAGCTTTTCTCAGTGCGCCGTAACCAATGATGAGGAGTACAAAAAAACTGCCTAAAAGAATCCAAATAATCATATTACAATAATCACTTAACTATACAATCTTTACCATATCAGATAAGGTTTTACGAAATGAATTCTAATAACCTTACACCATTTTATCCAAAAAATCACGTAGAAAAAATGCCTTTTGCCGAGGCGGTTCTACTTTTTTCAGTGTTTTTCCTGCCCGGATACTTTCAACAGGGTGCCGGATTCGACCTGGCTGCTATGTTGAATCCCAGTTTTCATCTTTTCACGATGCTCTTCAGCCTCCCGCAGATGCTGCTTCTGCTCTATATTCTGCGCCTGCGTAATGGCCCAGACCTTGGCCTTTACGGTATCGGCTCTCTACGTCGAATCAGCATTTTCCAGATTCTCCTCAGTCTTGTTTCGATTTTCGGCATTACGCTGTTTCTCGGAATAGTACAGCAGATAGTAAGGCGCAGCGGGGCGCTTCTCGGAAGTACGGGCATTGAAATTACTCCGAACTTTTATGCTACCATAGCATCCCGTCCTTCGATTCTCATTTTTATCTCCATCACCTGCCTGCTGATAGGCTATTTCGAAGAACTCTTCTTCCGAGTCTATCTTATAAGCGAGTTTGCTTCCACCCGCCGTACTGCCATTCTCACGGTCCTTTTGGGTAGTGTTCTGTTTGCCGCCGGACATGCGTATCAGGGCATTATCCCCGCTGCCGCCACTTTTTTCATCGGAGTACTGCTGGGTTATCGCTTTCTGGCCCGCCGTTCATGGCACGAAATAGCTTTGGCACATGCGCTCTACAATTTTGTTGCTATTTTGATTATTCCGGCAGCCGGCGGCGTCTAAAGGCAGCCGCGTCCCGGGGAATTCGCTTGCCTTTAATCACAGTGTATATTAGTTTCACTATATGAGTATTACGAGAACCTTTAAACAGGCCCTTATCGTGTTTGTGTTCCTGACGACTGCGTTCACAGTATCCGCTCAGGAAGAGATGAATTTGAACAAGGTAGAACAGATGTTCTACGACTCTGGCTTCGGAGTGTTGAAGCAGGCTACCGCCGCCCCAGATTTCACAGTAAAGACCCTCGACGGCCAAACAGCCAGTCTCTCCGACTATAGGGGAAAAGTGGTCCTGCTCAATCTATGGGCTACCTGGTGTCCTCCCTGTCGCGAGGAAATGCCCTCAATGCAGAGCCTTTATGATGATCTGAAAGACCAAGGATTTACAATATTGGCCGTAGCTGCCCCCAATCCTCCCCGGGAGACCCGCGAGAAGATCGAAACCTTCGTCAGCCAGGGAGACTACAGCTTTCCCATCCTGCTCGACTCGGAGTACAAAGTGAACGGAATATACGGAACCGGCAGTATCCCTACCAGCTGGGTGGTGGATGCAGAAGGCAATCTAGTGGCCAGACTGGTTGGTGCCACCGACTGGACCGCCGAACCGATTGTCTCGGCATTTGAAGAGTTACTGCCTCAATAGGGCCTATGGGAGCCAGTCCTATGAAAACCAGATTCAAACGCGGTGTTCTGCTGGTACTGCTCAGTACAGTCCTGTTAGTCCCGCCGGTTTACACACAGCTCAACAATCTCGAAGTTATTGAATCGCCGAGTTCCAGTGGAGGAGCTTCCGGTTCGGTGTCCAATTCCGTATCGGAAAACCAGGCTTCCCCTCCTGAAGCGGAGGTTGTGCCCCAGAGCGAAGCTCTCGTTTTGGATCAGTCGGGGACCGGCAGCTTTACCGTTACATTTTTCTATCCTGAAGGGTTTCATCAAACCAAACAGGAGGATTTTTTTACTGTAAGTGCACCCGAATCTGCTCCTCTGGCCGTGATTAATGTGAACTACCCCGAGGGTGTGCGTGAGGACGGTATTATAAATTACTACGGCAGCGCCTCCCTGGAAGTAGAAGTAGAGGCCAGGGAGAATATGAACGCCGGTGAATACCGCATTCCCTTCACCGCCTCATATCAGCTCTGCGATGAGGCCGGTACCTGCTTTTTTCCTCAGGACGAGACCACCATGATCACACTGCAAGTTCCTGAGGATGTAGTTGCCGACGGGGGAACAACAGTCGGCGGCAGCTCCGCAAGCGGTGGAGTAGTCGGGCTATTTACTCTCCTGCAGTATCTCCTGTTTGCTCTGGTCGGTGGACTCCTGCTCAACGTAATGCCCTGTGTGCTGCCGGTTCTCTCCATCAGAGCCCTGAATTTGGTCAAGCAGAGCACCAACAGCCGTTCAGAAATTTTCAAAGGCTCACTGTTTTATACCTTCGGGGTACTGGCTTCCCTGCTTATACTGGCTGCAGTGGTAATCGCTCTTAAACTCTCAGGAGAACTGGTCGGCTGGGGGTTTCAGTTTCAGAACCCGGCTTTTGTAGTTTTTCTGATAGTTGTTGTGTTCGTCTTTGCGCTCTCCCTGTTCGATGTATACGTGTTCCAGGCTCCGACCATGAATGGTGCGGTTCAACGGGCCAGCCGGAAAGGTTATGTGGGCTCATTCTTTAATGGGATAATTGCCGTTCTGCTGGCGACACCCTGCACAGCCCCGCTGCTCGGAACCGCCCTCGGCTTTGCCTTTTCCCAGCCGCCCTATATCATTGTATCGATTTTCACCATGGTGGGGATCGGGTTTGCCCTGCCCTTCCTGCTAATCGGCATAAAACCGGCGCTCATCCATAAGCTTCCCAAGCCCGGCCCCTGGATGAATACCTTCAAGGAACTGATGGGCTTCGTGCTGCTGGCCACAGTTATTTATCTACTGAGCATTTTGCGTTTTCAGATCAGTTCAGAGCAGATGATTCAGGTGCTGTTGTTTCTGTTGATTCTCGGTTTTTTACTGTGGGGTTACGGAAAAACCGCATCTCCAACTGCGAGCCGTAAAAGGAAGTGGATTATTTTGGCGGTATTCATTATACTGTCGGTATCGGCCGCGGGCCGGCTGTTAGAGTTCGATAGCGGCCCGGACACACAAAAAACGGCGACAATAAGGGAAGGATGGGAACAGTTTTCTGCAGAGAAACTGAAGGAGTACCGGCAGGCAGATACACCGGTGTTGGTGATATTCTCCGCAAAGTGGTGCACCGTATGCAAACTGAATGAGCAGACAGTCCTGCATACCGGCCAGGCCGACCGCCTGTTCAAAGCTCAGGATGTAGAGGTGCTCTATGGTGACTACACCAATAAAGACCCGGTCATAGAAGAGTGGATACGTTCATACGGAAGAGCGGGTGTTCCTGTATACGCCTATTATCCCGCCGGTGAAGAGTATACCCTGCTGCCGGAAGTGCTCACGTTTCAGATTTTGAAGAAGGCGCTCAGCCCATCCTCCTGATATATATGAAGGAGGAAGTATCCGATGCAAGGACTTGATACCGTACCAAAAAGAATCCGCTCAACTGCCGGGCGCCATCCTGAGCTTACAGCTCTCATGGCTAAGAACGACCAGGGTGAATTCGAATCAACCAGCTATAAGGCGCTGTATGAACAGATAAAGCAGTGTGCCGCCGGATTAGCCTCTCTCGGAATTACGCGGGGCGCCCATGTAGGCATAATTTCTGACAACCGAAAAGAGTGGATCGTAACCGATCTGGCCTTGCTCGGCATGGGAGCGGTCGATGTACCGCGCGGCTCAGACTCGATGGCAGACGAAGTGGGTTACATACTGGGACACGCCGAGTGTTCGGTAAGCTTCGCAGAAAACAGCACACAGGCGGATAAGATCCTGTCTAAAAAGGAGAGTCTGCCGAATCTTGAGACCCTAATACTGTATGATGACTCGGCTCCCCTGGAATCAGAGTTCAAGGATCAGGTAAAAATTCTCTCCTTCGAAGACATCATGGCGGACGGCCGTGAGGAGTATCAAAAGGACACAGATTTTTATGATCGTGAAGTCGACAAAGGAAGCAGTGATGATTTGGCAACCCTCATCTATACCTCCGGCACTACCGGTGAACCGAAGGGGGTCATGCTTACCCACCGCAGTTTCACTTTTCAGGTCGAACGGATCTATGATCATCTGCACATTCAGCCCGGACACGTCTTTTTGAGCGTACTGCCCATCTGGCACTCGTTCGAACGTGCTGTGGAATATATAGTGCTGAACATTGGGGCTGCAATTGCGTACTCGAAGCCGATCGGATCGGTCATGTTGCCGGATATGCAGAAGGTTCAGCCGCATTGGCTTACCTCCGTGCCCCGTATTTGGGAAGGTATTCGCAGTGCCATCTACCGCAACATGAAGAAAGAGGGCGGTGTGAAACTGGCGATGTTTCGCTTTTTCGTTGCGGTGGGCGAGATGTACGCTACCTTCTTCAATATGTTTACCGGACGTCTGCCGGATTTTACCCCGCGCTACCACATCCTCGATAAAGTAGTTGCCATTATCCCGATGCTGATTCTGGCGCCCTTTAAGTTCCTCGGCTTCGCTTTGGTATTCCGAAAAATCCAGGCCAAACTGGGCGAACGTTTTATCGCCGGCATTTCCGGCGGAGGGGCACTGCCGACGCATGTAGACCGCTTTTTCTACGGCGCAGGCATCAGTCTGCTTGAGGGTTACGGATTGACCGAAACCGGACCGGTACTGGCTGTTCGCAAGCAGAAGCACCCCGTATTCGGTACCGTCGGTCCGCTGCTGAAGGACATCGAACACCGGGTAGTAGATGCGGACGGAGTCATCCTGCCGGAAGGCCGTAAAGGAACCCTCTTCGTCAAAAGCGATCAGCTCATGCAGGGCTATTACAAGCAGCCGGAGAAAACCGCAGAAGTACTGCAAGACGGCTGGCTGAATACTGGTGATATTGCAATCTTCACGCACAGCGGCGAGTTCAAGATTCTCGGGCGCACCAAAGAAACCATCGTGCTAATGGGCGGAGAGAATATCGAACCGGTACCCATCGAAGACAAGCTAAACGCCTCAGAGGCAATCCAACAGGCAATGGTAGTCGGTCAGGACCAGAAATTTCTGGCGGCCTTGATCGTACCCGAAATGAGCAAACTCGAGGAGTTTGCCCAGTCGAGCGGTATCACCTATGTGGACCCGGAAGAGCTGCTGAGCAATCCGGAAGTTCAAGAGTACGTGCACAACGAAATCCAGAGTCAGGTAAACCCGAAAACCGGTTTTCGCCATTTCGAGTGTATTTTCCGTTTCAAACTGCTGCCTAAGCCATTTGAAATCGGTAAAGAACTGACTCACACCCTCAAGATCCGCCGCGAAGTGGTGTATCATGAGTACCAGCATGAAATAAACGAGTTGTTCAAGTAGCTTGAAACCCTCATCTACGATTAAGTTATTTT
>CAZAMY010000157.1:0-6093 GCA_964485995.1 uncultured Sediminispirochaeta sp. | reverse complement strand
GAGATTCTCCGGAGTGACTGGAGTTCAGACGTGTGCTCTTCCGATCTTCATGCGCAGGTGGGTGAGCAGAAAAGCCGTCTCGGCGGGGCTTCCTGCGGATGGGCCTCCTGCAGCTGCGTTCGGCTGCATTCGGAACACAATATATTTTCCTCGTCGCCACACCGACTCGATCTGCAGGCCGATTACCTCCCGGCAGAACTGATCCGGCGGGAGCGGGCGGACGGTGTTGCTCCAGCTGATGCGGACATCGGTAACAGTTCGGCCTTCGACTCCGGCTGCGCGTAAATCATCGACAACAGTTTGAACCTCGGGCAGTTCGGGCATGCATTGCTCCACTCTTCGGTTTTCGATATTATAATTTCATGGATGACAAAAATGAGCAAGCTGGAGGAGTGCGCTTGGTGCCGGGAATACCGGTGCTGATACTGATGCTGACGGTATTCGTAGTCAACATGACCTCCAGATCGATCCTCTCGCCGCTGCTGTTGCGGGTGGAGCACGACTTCGCGGTCAGTCACGGTCCGGCAGCTCAGCTGTTTTTATTTATCGGGATCGGGTACAGCGTTGCCATGCTCTTCTCAGGTTTTATCTCATCCCGGACTACTCATCGGGGAGCTATTTTTGTTTCAGCGGCAGTGATGTCGGCCGGTTTACTGGTTATGTCTTTCGCCCCGACGATGCTTATGATGCGGGCGGGGGTTTTGCTGATGGGGGCCGGATCAGGTCTGTATCCGCCTTCGAGTATAGCTACCATTACCAACTATTTTGACCATCGTGATTGGCAGAAGGCCCTCTCTATACATGAAATCGGACCGCATCTGGCCATGGTGCTGGCTCCGCTCTATGCAAATGTGGTATTACACTATGCCGACTGGCGGACTGCCGTAGGACTGCTTTCCGGAATAATACTGGTGGCAGGCGCGATTTTCTTTTTCAGAATCGACGCCGGCAAAATGAAAGGCGAGGCGCCGACCCTTAGTGCCTTGCTCCCGCTGTTCCGTGAGCCGAACTTCTGGATTCTCATGCTGTTTTTCGGACTTGCGCTCGGCAGTATTCAGGGTATCTATCTGCTGGTACCTACCTTTCTGGTTACAGAGGCAGGCTTTTCGCTGGAAAGAGCCAACAGTATTTTCGGGATTTCCCGTTTTCTGCCGATTGTTGCGCTGCTAACCGCCGGGCTGCTGATGGACCGTCTCGGCCGGCGGCGTACGATCTTGCTGACTCTATCCGGCGCGGGACTGACCATTGTGCTCATGGGTCTGCTGCACGGTCCCATTTTGGTGGCGATGGTGTTTCTGCAGCCGACCATCGGTGCACTCTATTTTCCGGCCGGACTGGCCGCCTTGGCACAGGTGGGGCCGGCTCGGTCGCGTAACGTAGCAGTTTCAATGGTACTGCCGGTATCGGCGCTGCTGGGAACCGGGCTCATCCCCGCCTTTTTGGGATACATGGGAGACGTACTTACCTTCTCCGCAGGTTTTCTGATAGTCGGCGGGGTGATCATCCTGGCCAGTTTCTTTTCACTTCTGCTGCGCAGCTAAAGCCTCTACGAAACTACGACCGTATTCCTTGGCCTGTTGGATGCTCTCATCATCCGGGTTCCACATCGCCTTGAAGCCTTCATCGGCCAAGGTAAAACCGCCCTCCTTGAGCTGGTTCTGAATGATGGATACCGATTCTCCGCTCCAGCCGTAACAGCCGAAGCCGGCGGCGGTCTTGCCTCTGAAGCGCAGCCCTCTGGCCTCCTCCAGCAGTGCGGCGGTCGAAGTCAGGATGCCGCGGTTGATAGTCGGTGAGCCTACCAGGATTCCTTTGGCTTTGAAAATTTCGGTCATTACATCGTTTTTATCCCGGTCGGATGTGTTGAACAGGCGTACATCCACTGCGCTGTCCGCCTGCCGGATACCTTCGGCTATCGCTTCTGCCAGCCGGCGGGTGCCGTTCCACATGGTATCGTAGATAATTGCAACTCTGTTTTCCTGATACGCATCGGCCCACTCGAGGTATTTCTCTACAATCTGAGTGGGGTTTTCACGCCAGATAACTCCGTGACTGGTGGCAATAATATCCACCGGTACATTCATTCCCAGCACCTCGTTGATTTTCTTGGTGACCATAGGGCTGAAGGGGGTCAGGATGTTTGCATAGTACTTGATAGCCTCGGCATACAGCTCCGCCTGATCGACACTGTCGTTGAACAGCTGTTCAGAGGCGTAGTGCTGACCGAAGGCATCGTTGCTGAATAGGATCGCATCCTCGGTGAGATAAGTGAACATACTGTCGGGCCAGTGCAGCATTGGTGCTTCGATGAACACCAGTTGCTTACCATTGCCGATATCGAGGGTGTCGCCGGTTTTGACGGGCCTGAAATCCCAGTCCTGGTGATAATGCCCCCGCAGCGACTTCACTCCGTTGTTGGTACAGTAGATCGGGGTATCGGGGATTTTGCGCATCAGTTCGGGCAGTGCCCCACTGTGGTCGATTTCGGCGTGATTGGCTACAATGTAATCGATTTTCTTAAGATCGATGTAGCTTTCCAGGTTGGCCACGAACTCCTTGGAGAAGGGCGCCCAGACTGTGTCTATGAGAACCGTCTTTTCCTCTTGTACGAGATACGAGTTGTACGAGGTTCCCCGATGGGTGGAGTACTCGTCTCCATGAAACTTGGTGAGTTCCCAGTCAATTTTTCCTACCCAGGAAACGTTATTTTTTACAGCACGCGGCATAATGTCCTCCTTCGTCACTATAACTTACTACTAATGGTAATTATTCGCGACTCGGTTGTCTGTAACATAGGTTACAGAAGTACGAAGGATATTGCTGCGGCCGTCTATGCGCGCAAAAAGGCAGTGCCTCGTTCTTTGACCACCCGCATGAAGTTTTCTACAGATCGGTCGTATCCCGATTCGACTTCATCCGGAAAATAGCAGGCCGGCAGCTGTCCCATCCGGCGGTGATAGGTAATGCATTCGCAGCATAAACCCTTTCGGCTGCACGGGTAGGTACAGTTGCAGTTTTTTGCGTTCGCTTCTTGTGAACAATTCTTCATTGAATCTATCTCCTGTTTTGGGTTTTAGTCGGCTTCAGCCGGTCATTCTCCCAGCCGCTGGTGTGCCGCTTTGAGGGCGTCGATTATTTCTATATGCTGCGGACAGGCTTCCTCGCACGCCCCGCACTCGGTACACTGATCGGCTCTCTCGGCCGCCTCCAGTACGTAGTGGTACACCCGTTTTGGCTGTTGTTCATCCCCGTACATGTAAAGGTCATTATAAAGCCGGAGAATTCGGGGGATATTTACCCCGCTCGGGCAGGGCATGCAGTAGTTGCATCCGGTACAGCTCACCTTGCGCAGCTGGTCGTATATGCCGCGTAGTTGCTCGAACAATATATGCGTCTCATTGGCAAAGGTTCCGGCTGCGGACTCGTCGGCACTGGCCAGATTTTGACGCAGTTGTTCCATTGTACTCATGCCGCTCAGCACCAGCGATACTTCTTGATGGTCCCATATCCACTTCAGAGCCAGATCGACATGTCCGTTCTTGCGCTTTGCAGCCCCTAACTGCTCCCACACCGGCTTCACCTGCTCCGGGGGTTCCGCGGCAATCTGTCCCCCCTTCAGAGGTTCCATCACGATTACCGCCAGTCCGCGATTGTTGGCCTCGCGCAATCCTCTGCGGCCGGCCTGAAAATCCACATCCATAAAGTTGTATTGGATTTGGCAGAACTCCCAGCCGTCATATTCGTCGAGAATTTGTTTGAAAACCGGATATTCATCATGAAAAGAAAACCCGATATGCCCAATCAGGCCCTGCGCTTTGGCTTCTTCGGCAGCCTGCATGATATTCAGTTGCTTGGTTTTCTGCCAACGCTCCGCATCGAGTGCATGAATCAGATAAAAATCGATAAAATTCGTCTGCAGTCGCTGCAGCTGGATATCCAGAAAGCGGTTGAAATCCGCCTGCTTCTCGACTTTCCATATAGGCAGTTTTGTAGCCAGCTTAACCTTTTCCCGGTATCCGTTTTGCAAGGCCCGGCCCACAAAAGCCTCACCGGCCTCTGCATGATAGGGAAAGGCGGTATCCACATAATTAATCCCGTGGTCGATGGCGGAGTGAATCATTTCTGTTGCAGCCGCTTCATCAATAGCGGCCGGATTGCTGTCCATTGTCGGCATCCGCATTGCTCCGAAACCGAGAGCGGATACTTGATAGTCCAATTGTCCGAACTTTCGATATTGCATGTCTGTATTATAAAAAACTTTGCCCTGACTGTTAACCTGTATGTAGTGTTAAAAAACTTGTGGTGATGAGGATAAAACCACTATATATGGACATAGAGAAGCTAACTGCTACTACATGTAGTGTACTTTAAAATCGACCCACAAGTTTTTTAACACTAAGTAACCTGTTTGTAATTATGCTGGCCGCATACTATACTTGAGCTACTCACCTATTCACTCTGTAAGGAGGCTTGTATGCGGCGAAGAGATTACTTCTCCACTCTTTTTCCACAAGGTATACCGACACTCTGGTGTCCCCTTATTTCTCACTATTCGGCTGCGGGAGAATTCGATACCCAGCGAATGGCGGCGCATATCGAACACATCTCTCCGTATGTACAGGCATTTTTAGCCCCCGGATCAACCGGCGACGGATGGGAGATGAGCCCGGATGAGAGAAGTGAGTTGATCGAGCTGCTGCTGCCTCTGGCTGAAGAGGTGCATGGACACCTGTTGGTGGGGGTATTGGAAACTGGCCGCGGCCGGGCCGCCGAGGCGGTCGGCAGTGTGAAGGCTACCTATACTCCCGGAGAAACACCCGGATATTCCGGCGTTACAGTTACTGCCCCCCGCGGAGGCGAATTGTCTCAATCAGAAATCTTTCAAGAACTTTCTGCAGTACTCGAGCTTGGAGTGCCTACTGCGCTGTACCAGCTGCCCCAGATTACCGAAAATGAAATTGATGCCTGTACCGCGGAGGATTTGGCAAAGAACTACCCTAATTTTTATCTGTTCAAAGATACCAGCGGACATGACAAAGTGGCTCGTTCGGGGCGTATGCCGGATGATCTTTTTCTGGTACGTGGTGCAGAGGGGAGTTATGCCGAATGGCTAAAAGGCCTTGGAGGGCCCTATCACGGATTCCTGCTCAGTACCGCCAACAATTTTGCTCCTCAGCTGGCGCGTATACTTGAGCTGAGCACTCTCGCTGCCACTCAGGGTGCCGGCGGGGCTCATTCGATAGAGGCATCGGAGGCGGCAAAGGAGGCCTACACGATTTCGGAAATGCTGACTACGGTGGTGGACGCGGCATTTCAAACCGTGAATGAACTTCCCTTCGGTAATCCATTCGCAAATGCCAACAAGGCCTTAGACCATATAATGGCACATGGAGAAGGCTTTGAGACAGTGCAGCCCCCGCTTACCCATTCGGGTAGTCGAATTCCCGTAGAGATAGAGACTGAACTGGCAGAGCTGCTGCGCCGGCACGCGCTGTTCCCGCAGAGAGGGTATCTGGAATAGTATGCGTATGTATCTACGGATCCTCGCAAAAGAGTTTCTGCAACCGGTAAACTATCTGGTTGCCGCGGGCATCGGAGTGCTGGTGCTCTTACTGCAAGGAAGTTCGCCGTTTTCTTCGCTTGCTCCATATATCGTACCGGTATTTGTGCAGGCACTATCAAAATCATATCTGAAGTATGCGGGCCGGCACAAGGATATGCTGCTCTCACTGCCCAGCCGGCGGCCAGATCCTGCCTTTCTTATGGATCAGAGCGGGGAAATTCTGCTTTCTACCGGTATCACAGAGGAGCAGTTCAGTAAACATGGTATTCAGAGATTAGAGGATTTGCTGGATAAAGAGGGTCGAGCGCGAGTCCTGCGCTGTATTGAAAAGACCGAACATGAGTGCGGCCCTGTTGAGTCA
The DNA here is from genome assembly GCA_964485995.1 of uncultured Sediminispirochaeta sp. Taxonomy (GTDB): domain Bacteria; phylum Spirochaetota; class Spirochaetia; order DSM-16054; family Sediminispirochaetaceae; genus DSBN01. The sequence goes on along the minus strand of CAZAMY010000157.1, from coordinate 169 downwards.
TATTCGCCACCCTTCGAAAAATGGTTTCAGGTAAGAATCAGCTGGAGCGAGGATAGACGACATGTGCTGGTGTGGTGCGAGGATATAACCGCCAGACGGCAGCTTGATCAGAAACTTTTCAAAATACGTGAGTTCAGTGACAACATTATTTCGGATCTCTCGAAGCTCA
>CAZAMY010000156.1:0-6095 GCA_964485995.1 uncultured Sediminispirochaeta sp. | reverse complement strand
ATCCTGTTTCTCTTTCTCTGTGCTCATATGTATGCTCCTGTCTCCATTACCAGAGTGCGATTACCAGGCCGATCAGGCCGATGATGGTTGGTACCACCAGGAAGAAGCGAATCGACTGCTCCACCCGAAAGCGGGGAAAGGCAACTCCGATAATGACGGTGATCATGTAGATCAGAAAGGTTTTTATTACCATCACAATTAAGTTAGTGGCTCCGCCGAAGAACAGATTCATGTACAGAATCAGTTTGGCCGAGTTGAAGATGGCCCGGTTGGTCTGCAGCAGGCCGAGGTAGTTGCTGTGGTATTCGACCGGCGGACCGATGGGGATTTCCTGCGGCGCGGTCACCACGCTGAAGGGGTTGCCCATGCTCATGCCCAGGAAGGCGATAATGGCAGCCACCGTGGCGGCCGGATTGGTAAACAGGCTCCAGTTGAGCATGCTGCCCTGCTGCGCAGCCACAATCTCGGTGATCGACAGGGTGTCGTGTTGCACCGCCAGGGCGATAATGGCCAGTGTGAAAGGCACTTCGAAGGCGGTCATTTGGGCCAGGCCGCGGCTTACCCCGATGGCGCTGTAGGGGTGTCCGCCTTCGCCGGCGCCCAGGGCCATGCCCAGCTGTCCGAAGAAGATGAAGTAGAGCACCAGCAGCACGTCACCGGCAAAACTGAAGTTGCTCCACACCACCGAACCGTACAGTACTGGTATGAAGAGAAAAGTACCAATACCGCCGGCGATGCGGAAAATCGGTCCCAGGTAAAACATTACCCCGTGGCTGACGGAGGTGCGTTTTGCATTGTTTTTAATGATATCCAGATAGGGCTGATACCAGCGGATGCCGATACGTCCCTGTACCCGGGCCCTGATTCTGTACATGGTCGACCCGAGCAGGATACCGTAATTGAAAACTACGAACAGCGCGAAGGCTGCATAGACTATTTTTAAGAGTAAGTGTGTTTCCATTCCTTACCTCGCAATCACAAAGTAGAGTAGAGTCACGAACAACAGAATATGCAGCGCATAGGTCTGTCCGTTGCCGGTATACAGGCGTCGTGCGGCGCCTCCGATCGAGCCGGTAATCTCGCCGATACGGTGCCAGAAGCGGCCGGCCAGCGGTGTCACCAGAAATCCCAGGGCCTTGCGGTACGGCGCGAAGAAGTTGTGCCCGTAGTGGGTGGTCTCCGGCCGTTCGGGGCGTTCGGCGGCGAATACGATGTTGAACTGGGAGACCGGCTGCGGCTTGCGCTGTACTATCAGCAGCCAGACCAGCATTATGGCGAATACCGCCATGGTTACGTACATCACCGCGCTGCCGTTCCAATAGCCGATGGAGCTGAGCATGGTCCCGCTCTGCCAGCCGGAGTTAACCGAGAACATCGGCAGTGCGGCCTGCAGCGGCTTGATCAGCAGATTGGGGTACATCGATACGGCCATGATGGCCATAATGAACACGATCTGCGGCAGCAGCAGGGCAAAGGGCGCCTCTTTAATCTGCCGGTTTTCGATTTTCAACTGTCCCAGGAATACCGTGTAAATAAACCTGAACAGGTAAAGAAAGGCGATGGTGCTGGAGAAGAAGGCCACTGCAGCCAGCAGTACATAGTTGTTGGCGGTCAGTGCGTTGTACAGCAGCCACTTTCCGCCGAAACCGGCCAGAGGCGGTACGCCGGAAAGGGCGATGATGGCGATCAGGGCCGAGAAAAACGACACCGGCATCTTTTTTATGAGGCCGCCCATGCGGTACATCAGGCGGGTGCCGGTTCGCTCGGTTACGGCGGCAGCGGTCAGAAAGAGCATTCCCTTGAACAGCAGGTGGATGACTGACAGATACAGGGCGGTGACCCAGCCTAACTGGTTCAGCAGCCCTACGGCCAATACGATGTAGCCGAGCTGCCCCATACTCGAATAGGCAAATACCCGCTTGATGTCCTCTTCGAAGACTGCCATTAGTGTGCCGAAGAATGCGGTTAAGACCCCGACCCAGCGCAGTACGAAGGGCAGGTCGAACCAGCTGAACAGGGCGGCTGGGAAGAGCATGACGAACAGCATCAGGCCGAAGATGCCGGCCTTGCTGAGGACCGCCGACAGGAGCGGGGTGACATCGTCGCCGGCTTCGGCGTAGGCGTCGGGCAGCCAGATGTGCAGGCCGGCGGCACCAATTTTCGTAAGAAAGCCGATCGCGATCAGCGCGAAGGCCAGCCCGCCGAGCAGGCCGGTAGGCCCCGTGCCCAGTGCTTCACGTCCCAGGCCGATGATGCCGGGTGCGGCGGCCAACAGCGGCTGGGCCGATATTTGTGCGGCTATCAGCGAACCCTGGAAGAGTTCGGCCGGCAGTACCGCAGTCATCAGGAGCATGCCGCTCATCAGGGTGAACGCTCCGCCGACGGAGAAAGTCATATAGGTGAGGGCCGGCTTTTCAGCGTTGCGGCCCAAGAGAATCAGAAAATAAGAGCTGAAAGTCATGAACTCCCAGGCCAGAAAGAACTCCAGCAGGCTGGCGGCCTGGATCAGGCTGCCGAGGGAGAGGACCAGCGCGGCGAACAACGGGTAAAAAGCCGGCGATGCCTGGCGTTTATATAGGGTAGCGACCAGCATAAGCAGTCCACCGCCGTAGAATACCAGGGCGAAGACTGCGGCGATGCCTTCCATTTGGGGAATGTACACCGCGGCGGTAGCTGCCACCAAACCGGCGGCAACCAGGCCCAGCAGACGAGAAGGCATCCAGGTAAGCAGCGCCAGGACCAGAGCCGCGGCCAGAGGGACGAACATCAGTACCTGCACATCGGCGGCCAGGCCGGCCAGCACACCGCCGGCGGTCAGCAGCACTGCAGCCACAAAGGCCGGAACGGCAACCCGGGCCGGTGTGGGCCAAGGTTCGGTGGCCCCAGATGCACCAGAGGCACCAGAGGCACCAGAGGCGTTCGGGCTGGAGCTTGCTTCCTCGACTCCCGCTCTGGCGGTTGCCTCCGCCGGTACAACAGCTGCGTGCTCGCCCGCGGGTCCGGCCGTCACCACGGCCCGCCGCAGATGAACGGTGCGGCCGAACCAGCGCAGCAGGTACACCGCTTCGCTCAAGGAGCCGATCAGCAGCAGAATAACAAACAGCGGCTGCTGCAGTATGATGCTCTTTACCAGTACCCATTTGGCCCAGAAGGTGGGGAAGGGGGGCAGGCCGGCCAGGGCGGCAATGAAAATGCCGAGCAGAAAGAGTCCTCCGGTTTTTGCTGGACCGCTCCAGCGGCGCCAGTTTACCTCGCCCTGCACCTCGGTCAGCCAGAAAAGTCCGGCCTTGGAGAACAGGTGGCCGAAAAAGATAGTTGCAAAGACCAGCAATTGCAGTCTGGGCGACCAGCCGTAGAGGTTGCTGAGCGACAAGACACTGATAAGAAGCCCGATTTGAGCGGATGAAGAGTAGCCCAGCATCCGCTTTACATTGCTCTGGCGCAGGCCGATCAGGTTGGAGGCAAAAAAGGTGACGATGCCGATCCACAGCAGCGATTGTATCAATCGCCCGGGCAGCATCGGAAATACTTTATACAGGGCAAACAGCACGGCGGCACTGTTTACCACTGCAATTACCGAGACTACTCCACTCTGCACCGCCTGGTACACATCCAGGGCCCAGCCGTTGGCCGGGAAGGGTTTCAGTTCGATCAGCAGGGCGGCGGTCAGCAGGAATACCGCCGTTACACCGGCAGCCCCGGCGGCGGCCGGCTGGGCTGCGATGATGTCGGCGATGGCCAGCGACCCGGCAATCCGGTACAGATAAATGGTACCGATCAGAAACAGCGCCGAGGCGATGCCGCCGGCGATGATGTATTTGAAGCCGGCACTCATGCTGCGGCTATTGCGTTCTATTGCGATCAATGAATAGGTGGCGATGGAGGATATCTCGAGAAAGACAAACAGGTTGAAGAGATCCTGCGTCATTATCAGACCCTGGGCTCCCAGCATTACCATCAGTAACAGAACCATCCCGGTAACTGATCCCCTGGTCATCCGCCGGCCCAGTACCACCGCGGCCCCCAGCCCGGCCAGGTTGGCGAAGAAGAGAAAGAAGGCTTCCTCGATTCCCATTGCCAGGGCGATCGACAGGGGTGGTTCGAAGCCTGCGGTGTATATAAGTACGTCGGAGGCGGTGCCGACTGCAGCACCTACAACCCCGCCGCCAAGCCACAGTTCTTGAACAAAGCTGAACAGCCAGCTCCCCGAGATGACCGCCAGGGCGGTCAGACCGGCATAAAAGAGTGTCAGAGAAACCCCACGGCCGATCCGGTCGAAAAACGAAATGAAAAAGGCGACTGCCAAGGGTAGTACGATGAGATAAATTGGACTTACCATTTGAGCTCCTTGTAATCGTCAATGTTCATAGAGGTTCGCTCACGATACATACGGACTGCATAGGTCAGCATCAGCGCAGTGATGGCTAATCCGATTACAATTGCCGTCAGCACCAATGCAGAGGGGATCGGATCGACGATTTGTGAAGCTGCCGCGTTCTTGTCCACCGCACTGGTAATGATGGGTGCTGTACGCCCGGGAAGGTACCCTATTGATACCATCACCAGGTGAATCCCGGTATCGATGATTGAAAAACCAATTATGATGCGAATGATATTTTTTCGAGTGAGCATTCCCCAGATTCCAATGAGAATCAGGGCGAAGCCGATGAATGTGACTAAGGTCATACTTCCTCCTCCCGTGGGCAGTGATCGGATGCTGATTCATCGGGATGTGCAGGTTTCATTTTCATAGTGGCGATTACGTTGGTCAGCTCGGTTCCTACCTTCAGCCCGACCAGCGAGTAGATCAGAGGAATAGCTCCTGCGCTCAGCAAGCTGCCGAACTCTCCCAGCGGGAGTATACGGTTGTCCAGGAAGCCGGCGGCCAGGAATATTCCCAGTACTCCGATCACCACGTAGGCGAAACCGGAGATTGATTCGACAAACGAAATGACGAAATGGTTCAGGTGAAAGGATACCCGGGCCAGCATCAGCAGCAGGAAGGCGGAGGCAATGACAACGCCTCCCTGGAATCCGCCGCCGGGAGTCAGATGGCCGTGCAGAAAGATGTACACACCGAACAGCATCAGCAATGGGAACAGCAGCATAGAGCCGGAGCAGAGCAGCTCCGAGGCTTTCCGGGGCGAGTGCGCTGATTCGGCTGAAGGGGCTGTGCCGGCCTCGTCGAGTGAGCCGTCTGACCCGGTTGGCTCCTCAGCCGCTTTATCAGTCTCATCCTCTTCGTCCCGGCGCAGGAGGAATCCTACCCCGGCGGTGGCGATGAAGAGCACCGTGACCTCGCCGAGTGTATCCAGACCGCGATAGGTGACTATGACCGAGGTAACCAGGTTAGCAGCTCCCAGCTCATCAGGCCCGTTTTCGGCGTATGAGGCGGCTACCGGGGCCAATTCAGTAAAGGGGACGATCTGGCGTATCAGGGGCAGCACCATCAAGGCAAACAGCAGAATAGTTACAATTGTGAAGAACTTCTTAATCATCGGTGGCCTCCTTGGCGGGGCGGGATCCGGCGGAATGCCCTCCGGAGCTGGGGTTTGCATCCGGGTCGGCGCCGCCCCTACCGGCAGCACCTGCGTATGTGTAGATGCGGCGCAGAGCCAGCAGAAACACTACTGTGGTCAGGCCCGAGCCGATGGCCGCTTCGGTCATGGCCACATCGGGAGCGGCCAGCAAAATATAAATAATGCTGGCCAGCAAACTTATAACACCCGAGCTGATTATGGCCGAAAGGATACTGCGACTGTACACCGCAAAAATGGCGGCACCAATCATCATGGCGCCGAAAATTCCGATTATGACAACACTCATTCGCACACCCCCTGTTGGCCGGCTTCGTCGTCGGCCAGGCAGTCGCGGACGGTGCCATCGGCCAGCGGAATACCGCGGTAGTGGGCCGCCCGGGCCAGCACGTGGGATGAAATCGGGTTGGTAAACACAATAAAAACAATCAGCAGCAGAATTTTGCCCAGCCAGGCCGGTTCCGCCAGGCCGATGCCGAGTAGAAACAGAATGCTGCCCAGGGTAGTGGCTTTGGTTCCGGTCTGCATCCGGTTGTACACATCGGGCATACGGATAAT
>CAZAMY010000155.1:1602-6097 GCA_964485995.1 uncultured Sediminispirochaeta sp. | reverse complement strand
TAGAATAAGTTTTGGAGAAGAGAATGCAAAAGCGAGACGGACGTTACTACGTGTACGACAACCCGATCAAAAAAAGCCACAGCCGCGCCGCCGAACGGTGGCAGCGGATGTTCATCAAAAAGTTCAACTACGATCCGCAGGAGACCTACTCGCTCACACTGCAGGAAAACCCCTACCTGGGTCCGATATTCGGCCTGCAGAATATTGTCCGGGCAGATGAACCGAGAAACCAGCCCGGCGCTGCAACCGGCGGAGCGGCAATCCCATCCGCCGGCGCGCCCGCAGAATTAGATCCCGGAAAGGGAGTAATCATCAGCACCATTCGGATGGGTTTCGGCCACTACCGCATCGCCATGGCCGGCGCCTCGGCCGCCCGGGCTATGGGCTTTACCCCCTACTGGCTCGACCTGCTGACGATTCCCGGCACCACCAGCGATGTAATCAACTGGTGCAACAGCTGGTACAGCCGCTGGTCGCGGATTTCCCAGAAAAGCGCCTTGTTTAACAAGTACGTCTGGGAGCCGGTGACCACCGGCGAGCCGACCCTGCCCCTGCTCTCGGGACTCCTGAACAGCTGGATAGTCGGCTGGCCCTGGCGCTTTCTCAAGACTAACGTAAAAGACTACAAGATGAGCGAACTCTTCAGTAACCTGCACCAGGCCCTTCCGCAGGATATGCCCATTCTGACCGCCCACATGTGGAACTGTATGGGTGCGGTGGCCGGCGGTATGACCAACGTCGTCGACATGATGTTCGACAACTGGCCGATGTCCTTCCAGCTTACCGAGGGTGCCAAACACGGAGTGCAGTCGCCCTCCGGCTACTACGGCTTCCGCACTATGCGCGGATTCGATGAATCCGGAAAGGTAATGCAACCGCTGCCCTCCGATGCAATTCACTATACCGGCCATCATGTTGACCATGAACTGGTCGAGAACGTCGAAGTGGACTGCGCCGCCCGGCTGCGCCGGATGCACAGTGGAGAGCCCCGCCGCTTCATGATAACTATGGGCGGGGCTGGAGCCCAACGCGAGCTGTTCAAAGCGGTTATTGAACACTGTCTGCCCCTCATCCGCGAAGAAAAACTGAGCCTGTTTGTCAACCTGGGTGATCACAAGGACAACTATGAGTGGCTGCAGCGCGAACTGGGCGAGCGAACCGAGCAGCTGACCACTCACTTCGACTGGCAGGATACCAGCGCATTCGTCGATTCGATCCGCGAAAATCCGATTCACGGCCTGCACGTATTCCTGCACGACAACATCTTCCATGCCGTCTACGCCACCAACTACCTCATGCGGGTGACCGATGTGATGATCACAAAGCCCAGCGAACTGGCTTTTTACCCGATACCCAAGATTTTCAATGAAAGGGTCGGCGGCCACGAAATGTGGGGTGCGGTTCGCGGTGCAGAGATCGGGGACAGCACTATCGAAACCAGAACCATCGGCCACACCCTGCAGGCAATCGACCTAATGACCAACGAGGACGATCTACTGGAGATGTACTGCGACCAAATAGTGAAAAACAAGAAAATCGGTACGTACGACGGCGCCTACAAGTGCGTCGAGCTGGCCACCGGCAAGAAGTTTGTCCGCAGCGAAACACAAAGCTGACATGCCCGGCCTTCAGGGTATATAATACGGCCTTATGCAGGAAAAACGGCTCATCCTCATCGCAACACTGTTTTATTTGATACTCGGTGCAATCGGTATCGTCTGGGCCTACTATGCCCGCGGCGAATGGCTGCTGAGCCTTTCCTCAGCACGCCCCTTTCTCGGCTATGAAGCGGCACTGCTGGTAGCCGCACTGGGGCTGCACGTTCTTTTCGACCTGCTCGGCCCCAAAAAGGTACCGGCCATTGCCCGTTTCTGGAACACTCTGCACCACAGCCTGGGGCCCCTGCATACCTCAACCATTCTGCTGCTGGCATTGCTGAGCGCGTACGGCGAAGAGCTCTTCTTCCGAGGCGCACTTCAGCCGGCGGTCGGCTACCTGCCGGCCACTGTGTTATTCGCCCTGAGCCACTTCCCCCCGCAGAGGAGCATGCTCATCTGGCCGTTCTACGCGCTGGCCATGGGGGCCATTCTCGGTCTGCTGAGAATTTTGGGCGGTGATATCTACTCGGCGGTCCTGTTGCACTTTCTGGCCAACACAGTGTCTCTGTATCTGCTCAGAAAATCTGTATAAGTCCGCGTACAAACAGCACTGCCGCTACACCGCTTACAGACAGCTTTATTACAGTGGCTAAGAGGGTGCCGGTAAACACCCCCCAGGCGGCTTTCATCGGGTTACGCCCTTCCCTCCGGACCAGCAGCTCGCCGGCCAGTGCACCGATAAAGGCGCCGATTACCGTTCCGAAGGGCGGAAAAAAGATGGTTCCCACCAGCATACCGATTACACTGCCCCATATGCCGGCCTTACTTGCGCCGGATCTGCGGCTGGTGAGTATCGGCAATACCGAATCCAGTGCAGCGGCACCCACAGCGGCAACGGCCATCACGATCAGCACCCAGAGCGCATACACTTCCCATCCGCCGACCCAGGAGACCAGCAGAAGGGGGAGGTAAGCCACCGGCGGCCCCGGAAGTACCGGAACTATGCAGCCCAGCAGTCCGGCGATCAGTACCAGTCCACCTACTACAGCAACAATAATCTCTAATATCATACTTTTATACTCCTATAAATAAAACTAATATTGAACACCGCAAGATGCTATAGTAATCTTAGGAAAACGAGGCACAATGACAGAATTCCATCAAGACGAGCAGTTACAGCGGCTTACAGAGGAAAATAAACAACTGCGGTTGAGTAAGGCTCACTATCAGACCATGTTCGAGCACTCTAAAGTGGCCATATGGGAAGAGGACTTTTCCGATGTCATAGCTGCGCTTCGAAACCTCTCAATCTCCTCTGAAAGAGATATTGATCAGTACCTTACCGCAGACCCCAACCGTGTTTTCGAAATCATTGGCCGTGCACAGGTAAACGACGTGAATCCGGCTACCATCAAGATGTTTCATGCCGGCTCCAAAGACGAACTCCTGGGATCCATCGACAAAGTAATAGTGCCCCATACACTGCCCTTCCTGCATAAAGAGCTGGTAGCCTTATGGAAGGGTGATCGCTATTTCGAGGGGGAGACCATCAACCAAACCCTGGATGGTCAGCTGCTCCACCTACTGGTCAGCATAAGCATACTCGACGCTGAAGACAGCGCCCGTAATGTGTTGGTCAGTATGATGGATATCACCGACCGAATTCGCAAGGAACAGCACCAGTCCAAACTACTAACAGAAATCCAGGAAAAGCAGCTGTATGCTGAAATTATGCAGGAAATAACGATCGCCCTCACCAGCCAAATAAAGCGGGATTCACTTCTGGATACCATCTTCGAACAACTGCAGCGCCTGGTCGAGTACACCTCGGGGAGCATAAGGATGCTGCGGGGAGACAAAATGGCGATTGTGCGCGCCTACGGCTACGAAGAGATGGGGGCCGGAGATTTTATTAAAGAGTTGGAAATGCCTCTCGAAAAATTCGTACTGGCAAAACAGGTGCTCCAGACAAAACGGCCGATACTAATTCACAATACCAAGAAAGATCCCCGCTGGACTACTTTTCCGGAAACGGAATATATACATTCAATCATTTTGCTGCCGATCTATACGCGCAGCAAAATCTATGGTCTGCTGAGCGTTGAGCACAAAACCATCGGGGCATACAACCGGGCAACTGCAGAAAAACTGATTCCCTTTGCACATGCGGCGGCGCTGGCCTTTTCCCGCAGCGAGCTATATGAACAGCTCAACTCCGAGCTGGAAGCCAAACAGCAGTTCCAGGAAGAGCTGGCCGCCTCGTTGGAACAGAAAGATACGCTTCTGAAGGAGATCCACCACCGCATTAAAAACAACCTGTCCCTGGTCAGCAGTCTGATCAATCTGCAGAGTTTTCGCACTGAAGACGATGCTGTCAAAGAACTTTTGGAACACCTCCGCGGGAAAATCCTGTCAATTTCTCTGGTTCATGAAAAGCTGTACCGCAGCAGCGATTTTCAGAATGTGTCCTTGCGTGAATATGTCTCCGACCTGCTCAACAGTCTCGAAACCACTGCCCCCGCCTCCAAGCTTATTCAAACCGAAGTAGTAATCGACGAAGGGATAACCCTGGACACAAATACCCTCATTCCGGCCGGTCTCATCTTAACCGAACTGTTTACCAATAGTGTAAAATATGTCACCCCGCCGAAAGGCTCACCGGTAGAGTTCGGAGTCGAAGCATATACACATACAGAGGGACTCACTCTGCTGGTCAGGGATAACGGTCCCGGCATTCCTGCTGTTTCCGGCGGTACACTCAAGGATATCGCTTCATCCGATGGTATCGGTCTAACCTTAGTCGAGAACCTGGTCGAACAGATCGACGGCAGCCTCGAGATAGAACCGCCGCCGGGCTTTCGGGTCACGCATCTGCTGTTCAATCACCTCGGCTCGCA
>CAZAMY010000155.1:0-1592 GCA_964485995.1 uncultured Sediminispirochaeta sp. | reverse complement strand
CCTGCCTACCAGCGGTGATGCACCAGCGGCTTCACTTTATGCAGATACAGCGCTTCGATTCGATTATACACATCCATCGGAATCGGCGGCATCTTAGAGGCCTGAATATTGCTCATCAGTTGCTCCGGTTTAGAGGCCCCCGGAATAATCGTGGAAACCTGTGAAAACATTAGAATCCACCGCAGTGCAGTCTGCGCCAAGGTCGACTCAGGACAGTCGGCACAGATCTCTTTCAGTTCCTCGACCAGTGCCAGTCCCTGCTCGTACTCGATTCCGGCAAAGGTCTCGCCCCGATCGAAGGCTTCCCCCGAACGGTTGAAATAGCGGTGGTCTCCCTTTTCAAACTTAGACTCTTTGGTGAATTTACCGGAGAGAAGACCGCTGGCCAGGGGAACCCGTACAATTATGCCCACATCCTTCTCCTTAGCCCGGTTAAAAAAAAGCTCCGAAGGTCTCTGTCGAAAAATATTGAAGATGATCTGTACGCTAGCCACATTCGCATATTCTATTGCTTTCAGCCCCTCTTCCACTTTTTCTACACTCACCCCGAGATGACGAATCTTCCCTTCGTCCTTCAAGCGGTCGAACAGCTCGAAAATCTCCGGCCGGTAATATACATCCGTGGGCGGACAGTGCAGCTGAATCAAATCTAAGCGTTCGAGTCCGGTGTTTTTCAGACTCTCCTCGACAAAGCCCCGCAGCACTTCCGGTGTGTAGCCTTCCGAGACATGCGGATTTATTTTTCGGCCGCACTTACTGGCAACATACACCTGCTCATCGCGACTGCGTACTACCCGTCCGACCGCTGCCTCGCTCTGCCCCTCCTCGTACACATCGGCGGTGTCGATAAAATTGACCCCGTTATCAACGGCTTCGTGGAGAATACGATCGGCATGCGAATCATCAAAACCGGTCCCCCACTTGCCGCCGACCTGCCACGTACCTAATGAAACCTCAGAAATCTTGAAGTCTGTTTTACCTAAGCGGCGATATTTCATACTGCCTCCTCAACACTATTTTGAATATGGTTCACGACTCCCTTCGCTGTCCTTTTGAATGTGAAAATCGAACTCCAGAAACACCATCACTCCTTCAAAGTTGTCGTTCTCCAGCCCGTTCGGTCTCCAGTAATCCTCCCACCCATCCTCTATAGTGATTCGTGAAAAACGGCAGCTCAACATCGAACTGATGCCTGAGTTCTTTTTTTCAATAGAACCGAAGGAGATAATTCCGTTTCCGCCGGTCATATCTTCGGCACCTACCGTATAATTCAAGGGAACAATGGACGTGTCCGCCGGCGCTGACTCGTTTACATTTACCCACACATACTCGAACTCGAGCAGGAGCTGCTGCCCCACAGCTGCGTCCCCGCCGGGCAGCAGCCTTATGTGCGCATGTGGTTCGATTGCCGAGCCCTCACGATAGGAGTGGGGCAGCTGAACATGAAAATATGCATTTTGGAACAAACCTTTTCCATCCCGGCCGTGATCGAACCCGTATCCCCAAATGCCGCTGTACGATTGACTGCGCTGCGAGCTGCCATAAAGACGAACCCTCTTCGGGGCTTGTGTATGCTGCAACTCTTGTTCAAG
>CAZAMY010000154.1:0-6105 GCA_964485995.1 uncultured Sediminispirochaeta sp. | reverse complement strand
GTCTCGCAGAGAACCAATTTTGTTCAACCGCACTCCTCTCAATCCGTAAATGAGTAGGTTGATATGCGAGGGATGGTTTAACATACGTTTGTACAGATTCACCAGATGCGGCGATTTGCGAGTTGATAACATTTTGCAGGTGTAATCTAAAATATACGATTTATCCTTCTCCCACTCCTCATCCAGCACGTCGTTGATGACATCTATCGAAGCGCTCAGACTGTCTTCCACCAGAATTTCGATAGCCTTTGAACGCAAACCCATCGGTGCAGTGGAATCGCGGTACAGTTCGCGCAGGAAATCGTATCCCTGGCCGGTATCGAGTTCGCCAATGGCTTTGACAGCCGCCAGTCGAACGTTGCGTACATCCGGGTCGTACTCTGCCTTGTATTTGAGTATGTCAAACGCTTCGGTGGCCTGTGTGCGTCCCAGCGCTTCGGCAGCTTGCACTCTCACCCGCCACATACTGTCGCGTAATGCATCTATCAGGATGTCGACCGAACCCTTCTGGTCGAGGTAGCCGAGAGCGTTCACAGCATATGATCTCAGAATTGGATCATCGTCGTTCAGCAGTGCGCTGATGGATTCAAACGCATCTTCTCCGCCAATTTTTCCGAGAGCCTGGCAGGCCCGCCAGCGCAATGATTTCGATTCATCCTCATCGCTTACTATTTCATCCAGCAGGTCGAAGGCAGCTCTGTCACCAAGTTCTCCCAGGGCGGAAATCAGGGCCGGTTTGAGTGCATCTCGAAACTCCCGTTGGGTGTACATATCCAACAGCTGCTCGGTATACTCGGGCTTTCCAGAGACTCCAATAGCCTTGAGTGCAGCTGAGGCAAGCTCTACCCGCGGATCCTCTATCATTTCGAAGAAGCGCTGGGTGATGGAAGGGTTCTGATACTCCTCGAGATATCTGGTAAGCTGGAGAACAATTTTTGTATCGAGATTGTCATAGTCACCGAGTAGTTCGAAAGACTCTTCAACCAGCTTTTCATTTTCTAAAGTATGATAAAAATCGGCAATCGCAGTTTGTATTTCAGTATTAGAGGTTTCGGTAAACAGTTCTTCGAGAGGGTCGAAGTAGTTTTCATTTTGCTCTTCTTTAAGCTGTGCGACCAATTCCAGGATCTGTGAGTCGATCCCGTACTGAATAGTGAGGGTTCGCTGCTCCTCTAAGCTTTGCTCCGGTTCATCTTCTTTCTCAGCGGAGTCTTGTCCGTTTTGACTGAAAAGAGGATATATCGAGCTGAGCAGCAACACTATCAGCAGTGGAATAATGCGAATACTTTTCATTACCCTTCCTTCTCGGCTTTTCGTTTAAAGCGCTTGAACAAATAGCTTAGCATCTCTACCTTCAAGAGTCGATATAGCAGCAGATACAGGGACACTAGTACGACAATTTCGACCAGCAGGATTCCGAATCCTGCAAAACTGCTGCCGGTCCGCCAGTAGGGACCGAACAGGCTTTGCATCTGGATAATCACCAGGGCGACCGGAGCAGAGGCAGCGCAGACCTTCAGTGCGGTTAGACCAAGTGAACCCAGCGGAATGCCTCCGAGCTGACGGTAGGCGTACGCAAAGAGTACGATCAATCCCAGGGTAAAGGAGATCGAATTTGCAATGGAGAGTCCTGCCACCCGCAAATAGGTCTCTTTCAGAATAAGTGAAAGTGTCACATCGAGAACGAGTACTCCCAATGCAACGTAAAAGGGGAACGAATACTGTTTGGAACTGTAAAAGTAGCGCTGCAGGAAGTTGAATGCGCCTACACTGAACAGTCCGTAGCAGAAACCAGTTAGAACGAACGCAGTCAATTCGGTATCTTCCGTGCGAAACATTCCCCGTTGAATAGCAATCGAAATAATCTCCCGTCCCAACAGGCCCATAACGAGGGCCGAGGGGATTAGAAGCGCGAGTAGGAAGCGTATGCCGTACTGCACGCTCTCACGCAGGCCCTGCAGGTCGTTTTGCGACACCTGCCGGCTCATTTTCGGAAACAGGACTGTGGTAATTGAAGTAGAGAAAATTCCGAATGGGAGCTGCCAGAATACCAGGGCATACGAAAGCGCCGACGCGCTTCCGGTTTCCAATCCGGATGCAAAAATGAAGGCAACTTGCTGATTAACTGTAAATACAGAGGAGGTTGCCACCACTGGGGCCCACTGTCGCATTATTCTTCTAAAATCGGGGTTCTTCAGGAAGTCGAACGCCGGAGCGAGGGTGTATCCCATTTTTCTAAACATTGGATATTGAAAAGCAACCTGCCCTGCTCCGCCAACCAATACTCCCACTGCCATCGAATAGATTCCCAATGACCGGTGCAATACAATAATCGAGGAGATGACGGCTACCGAAAAGATTATGGGTGTAATCGCCGGGATAAAGAAGCGGCTGTGTGAGTTGAGAACTCCGATGAGAACTGCACTCACACTGATGAACAGCAGATAGTTGATAAAAAAGCGGAATAGTTTTGTCGACAGTGATAGTTGTTCGGCATCCTTGAACTGGGTGAGCACAAACTGTATCAGCGGGCCGGCAAAGGCAACCGACAAAATGCAGAGAGGAATTATGATCAGCAGCTGAAACCCGATCAGATGACGTACCAGCTGTCGTGAGCGGTTGGCTTCCGCCCCCTCCTCAACAATCGCCTCGGAGAGAACCGGTATAAAAGCGGAAGAGAGAGCCCCCTCTGCCAGCAGTTTTCGCAGGTTGTTCGGTACGGCAAAAGTCACATTGATGATGTCCGCCTTTCCGGTGGCGCCGAAAATGGCAGTGATAACTGCGGTTCTAAGGAATCCGAGTATCCTTGAAACGAAGGTACTCGACATTACGATGAAGGTAGCGATGGTGCTCTGTCCGGTGCTCTGTTCTTTCATGTGTTTTTATTTTTATCGGCAAAAAATCGTGTGAGATATGACCGTTTGAATTCGGTAAAGCGGTTTTCACGGATTGCCGTATGGATCCGCTGAACGAAATCGTACAAGTATTGCAGATTGTGTTCTGTAGCCAACATCGAGCCGAGAATTTCATTTGTTTTGAATAGATGCCGCAGATATCCGCGGGAGTATTGGGTGCAGGCACGGCATCCGCAGCCCGCAACTATTGGTCCCGTATCGAGGCGGTGTTTGGCCTTTTTGAGGGCGATCATGCCGTCATCGGTAAATACCGCCCCGTTGCGGGCTGTTCGTGTAGCAAACACACAGTCGAACATGTCGATACCGTTTTCCACTGCACTCAGAATATAGTCGGGAGTTCCGATTCCCATGAGGTAACGCGGCTTCTCCGCGGGCAGCAGCTCGCTGGTATGTCCGAGAAACTCTTCGAACTGAGGAAACGTCTCGCCGACCGAAAGTCCCCCGATGGCTATGCCTGGTAAATCGAGCTCGAGAATTTCTTCGGTGCTGCGTGTGCGGAGGTCTTTATAAAAATTCCCCTGGATGATACCGAACAGATGTCCCTGCCAAGGGTCGGAGCGCTCTTGCCAGCGCTGTTTACTGCGGGCAGCCCAGCGCGTAGTCAGTTCGAGAGCCGATAAGGCCTTCTTGTAGGTAATATCGGGCGGGGTACACACATCCAAGCACATCGCAATGTCGCTCTTGAAACTCTCCTGCAGAGCGACCACATCTTCCGGAGTAAGCATGTGGTAGGCACCGTCGATATGCGAACGGAAACGGACGCCCTCTTCCTTGATTTTTCGAAAGGGAGCCAAACTGAAAACCTGAAACCCACCACTGTCGGTAAGAATATTTCCCTGCCAGTTGCTGAACTCGTGCAGGCTGCCGTAGTGGTCGATAACCTCCTGTCCCGGTCGAAGATAGAGGTGGTAGGTATTCCCGAGAATAAGATTATATCCCATTGCGGCAATGCTTTCATGCAGCATAGCCTTCACCGTAGCATTGGTCCCGACCGGCATGAACATAGGTGTCGGTACGCTGCCGTGCGGCAGCTCGAGTATTCCGGTACGAGCGCGGCTGCCCGTGTCGTTATGAGTTGTTTTAAACAGCATGAAAGTTCCCTCTTATGTTTTTGCGTGTCTCAGCAGAACTGTGCCCAAAGCGAGAAAAAACAGTACTGCCGCCCAGGCACCGGTTGCCGGTTCGATAATACCCTGTTTTGCAAATAAGCCCAAGATCATATCGCTGACGTAATAGACAACTGATAGGATCAAACTGGCCATGAGACTCATGAGTAAAATGTTCTTTTTGAACCGGCTGCCGATAGCCGCTGATATAAGAATTACTATACATGGAGTTAGCGCAAATGAAAAGCGTTTGTAGTAATCTGTCAATGCAGCCTTATAGCCACTGCGTCCGGATTTTCGGAGCGTCTCGATCCAGGCCCGGGCTTCCAAATAGTGCAGCTCTTCGACATTCTTTGTCTTGCGTTGAAAGTGAAATGGGGTTACATCGAAAAATGGCGCAGCCATTCGGACTGAAGAAACCTGTTGCATCTCGGAACCTTCGGAGGGGCTGTACTCAGTTACGTCGTGGAGTGTCCATTCCGCTTCACGACCATTCGCAGGCAGATACTCGGCCCAGCCCGCTTCGATTCTCCCCAGAAAATTTCCCTCGGCGTCTCTGCGTAGAATTGTCAGCCCAGAAAGGGTTTTGGCGCTGTCATTGTAATAGTCGGCATAATAGACATTCAGGTTTTCCTCTCCAATGACGGTGATATCGGTATTGCTGTAGGATATTTTCTGTCCCAGTAGTTCCCGGGAGAGTTGGTTTTTGGCGGCGTAGGTTTCGATAACCAGGGCTTCGTGAAAAAAGAAATACCCCACACTCAGCAGGATGCCCAGAACAAGCAATGGCAGGATAAACCGGATAAATGAGATGCCGGCGCCCAGTATAGATATGAGTTCATTACGGGCATACAAGTTGCCCAGAGTAAATGAAACGGCAAAGAGAAGCGCCGGCGGCAGCGCAAAACTGCTGCTCTTGGGCAGGTAGAGCCACGCTACTTGCAGAATCTCTGTTACCGAGGCGTCGTTATTAAGGTACCGCCATAAGTTTGCAAAGATGTCAACCATTTCGAGAGTAAGCACGAAAAACAGCAGGGCAATGAAAAAAATAGGCAAGAAACTTTGTAGCAGCATTGCGTGCAGAGTCTTCATCGTGACAGCCTCACTCTGTAAAGAATAATGCCTATCATAATAATAATTAGATTCGGCAGCCACATTGCGGCCAGTGGAGAAAAATCCATCCGCAGACCCAAGGTCTGTCCGGCAAACAGCATTGCCCAATACAGAACCGAAATAATGAGGCCTATGCCGAAACCTACCGAGCGTCCGCTTTTTTTTGAGAAGGTGCCGGCCGGAAAAAAGAAAAACACGAACGCCAGACAGCCGAAGGGGATTGCCATCTTTTTATACAATTCGAGGCGGTGAATTTGAAGAGACTTGCTGAATATTTCCTGCTCCTGCAGCTGTCTGAAACGGGTAAAGTGCTGAGACAGCTGCTGCGGCGGGGAGCCTGCTGCTGTTGTGTTGTAATAGCTCTGTAAAAGGGTATAACGCTCCTGCTGCACTCTTAAGGAGTGTTCCTGTTTCCTCTCGCTGAGAGCGGCTTCTTTCTGTTGAATCTCGCGGTACACATCCAGACTGCTCATCTCCCGGGGGGTCAGTGAACCGATTGAATAACTGATATCTCGCAGGAGAATATTGTAGACCATCTCCTCCGCCTCGAAGTAGCTGTAGCTGTCTTTGCGCTTGGAGGGCACCGCATGGCCGAATACATCTGTAAGAGTCAAACCGATGACCCCGCTTTGGGCGCTTTCGCGGAGGGCTGCCGTTTCGGCGGTAATGACCCGCTGTTCCCCTTCATCGGTAGTATCAAAAATAACCAAATCGTGAATTACCCCGGCTTCAATTTCTCCTGTTACGAGGGTGGTATCCTGATACTGCTTTACAGAATTGGCTTCGAGTTCGAGTGCAGGGTTAGAATAGAGAATTTCGCGGTAGAGTTTGCCGAAGCTGAGAGTCCCCTTGGGCAGAAAGTAGTCGCCCATAGCAAAAGAAAACAGAGAGAACGCCAAGCCCAGTACGATCAGGGGATACAGCAACGGCGGTACGGTATACCCGAGGCCCGAAATGCCAGAATCTCGTTT
>CAZAMY010000153.1:0-6150 GCA_964485995.1 uncultured Sediminispirochaeta sp. | reverse complement strand
GCGGCGATAGAGGAACTCTCGACTCAATTAAACCGCTTTCTAAATACCCAGGGGTTGGGCGATGCGTATCAGGTTCTCTTAACCACAGACACCAGCGGCACGGTCGTTGCCGCCTCAGATCCGGAATATTATGGGGTTGATCTTCAGGACCGGGGCTATTATCAGAGATCGATGCAAGGCAATACCATTGTCGGACAGCCGGCTCTGAACAAAGTTACCAACGAACCGTTTGCCCCGGTGAGTACTCCCATCTATTCCGAGGATGGCGAGATAGTCGGTGTGATGGCCGCCATCTTAGAACTGGGCTTTCTCACCGAGCTGATAAATAATGTCCATGTCGGTGAGACCGGGTATGCCTTTCTGGTGGATTCCAACGGTCTGGCCATTGCCCACCCGGATGAATCCATTGTCTTTACCACAAATATAAATGAGTTGCCTGGAATGGAGGCGATCGCCAGTCGGACATCTGCGAATGAAACCGGAGTGGAGAGCTACTTTTTCCAGGGAGATGATAAAACCGCCGGATTTTCCTCAGTACCGTCAACCGAATGGTCCGTTATCCTGACGATTTCCGACAGCGAGTTCCTAGCTTCGGTGGTAGCGGTACGAAATAGCATTCTGATAGTGGCGGGGGTGGCCCTGGTCATTGCCCTGCTGATTTTCGTTCTGTTCGCCCGCAGTCTGTCGGTTCCGATCCGCCGCGGAGTTGTTTTTGCTGGGCAGGTAGCCGAAGGCGATCTGCAAGCAACACTGGATATCAAGCAAAAGGATGAGGTTGGTGAGCTGGCCGATGCTCTGCATAAGATGATCAATAACTTGAAGCGAATTGTCGGAGATGTGATGTCCGCTGCCGATCAGGTTACCTCCGGCAGCCAACAGCTTAGTTCTACTGCTGAACAGCTCTCCCAGGGCGCCACCGAGCAGGCCTCTTCGGTCGAAGAAGTCTCCTCTTCTATGGAAGAGATGAGCTCAAATATAAATCAGAATGCAGACAACGCCAGTGAGACCGAGAAGATAGCGATTCAATCGGCACAGGATGCCGAACAGAGTGGACAGGCGGTAATGGAAGCAGTGGAAGCGATGAATCAGATTGCCGAACGCATCACTATAATCGAAGAGATCGCTCGGCAGACCAACATGCTTTCACTGAACGCTTCCATCGAAGCGGCCCGGGCTGGTGAACACGGCAAGGGATTTGCTGTTGTTGCCTCAGAAGTCGGCAAACTGGCCGCCCGCAGTAAGGATGCCGCCGGAGAGATCAGTGAGCTCTCATCTTCCACAGTTCAGGTAGCAGAAAAGGCCAGAAATATGCTCGATCAACTGGTCCCGAATATCCGCAAAACCGCTGATCTCGTGCAGGAGATTAGTGCAGCCAGTCGAGAACAGAGTAACGGCGCCGACCAGATCAACACTGCCATCAATCAGCTCGATCAGGTTATTCAGCAGAATGCATCCGCTTCGGAAGAAATGGCTTCGGTAGCCGAGGAGCTGACCGGTCAGGCCGAGGAATTGCAGCAGACCATCAGTTATTTCAATATCAGTGATGAAGATAGAAACCAAAAGAAGGATACGGATAGACTGAAAATAGAGTCGAAGGTAAGCAACGCCCGCGGAACTACAACAGGTGCAACTCAAGCCCGCGGTGGGCAAGCCCGCGGCGGTCAGACAGGCCAGGCGGGCGGAACTGCCCCTGGCGGCACTCAACAACAAGGCACTCAACCGCAGAGTCAGTCGAGAGGTGAAGAGGAAACCGGGATAAAACCGGCGCAATCGAACAATGGGATTGATTCTGACGACTTTGAGCGCTTCTAAACAGATTCCGGAGGTTGAATGCGGATTTTAGTTGTAGATGACAGCTCCTCGTCCCGTCGATTGATCAAAGATGTGCTCTCCTCTTTGTCGGGAGACATAGGGGAGGCTGAAAACGGGCGTGTGGCTTTGGAATCAGTACAATCGACTCATTACGATGCGGTAGTCACGGATATAGATATGCCCGAAATGGACGGGGTTGAACTCTGCAAACGTATCAAGGAGAATCCTGATCTGCGCGATATTCCGATTATTATGGTTAGCAAGTTCGACTCCGACAAAACCATCAACCGCGGATTCGAAGCCGGTGCCTCAGAGTATGTGCCCAAACATCAGGTTCGCAGCCAGCTGCTGGAGCGTGTTCAGCACATCCTCGATGAGTTCTCTTTCTACCACAAACAGAGGATACTGGTGGTTGACGACTCCTACACTACTCTTAAACTGATTGCCAGCCGGCTTGCGCGCTACGGGTTCAAAGTCGAGACAGCCAGAAACGGCAAAGAGGCCTTCGAAATTCTCGGCGACAAACAGGTTAACCTGGTTTTGAGCGATGTGTTTATGCCGGTCATGGACGGGATGGAGTTTCTGCAAGCCTTCAAACAGACTGAATACCACAAGCATATCCCGGTCATCACCATGAGCACCAATAATGACCGCCGCAGTATCCGCAAGATGCGCGAAATGGGCAGCGCTGCCTATTTGATCAAGCCTTTCAACATCGATTCGCTGGTAGTGCTGATCGAAAAGTTGCTTTCGGACCAATACCTGTTTCTGCTACAGGAAAAGGAGCAGCTGGAGCAGGAGCAGCAGACACTGCTCGACAATATTACCAGCCTGATTACCGCATTGGAGGCCCGCGATCTGTACACCAAGGGTCATTCTGAAAATGTGGCCCGGATTGCCTCCGGAATGGTTGCTATGGATGGCGGCAGCGACGAAGAAGTTGAGGAGATTAAACGCGGCGCACTGCTGCACGACATAGGCAAGATAGGCATTCCCGATTCGATCCTTAACAAACCGGGTCGGCTGACCGACGAGGAATACGCCGAAATAAAGAAGCACCCGGAAATCGGCTATAAGATTCTACTGCCGGTCTCGCGGCTGAACAGCGCCCAGGCAATTGTTCACTATCACCATGAACGCTTCGACGGCAAAGGGTATCCGGCCGGGCTGGCGGGGAAAGCTATTCCCAAATGGGCCCGGATTGTGGCGGTGGCCGACACCTACGATGCGCTCAGCAACGAACGGCCGTATAAACGGGCCTTTACTCCTGTTGAAGCCAGCAAAGTTATTAAGGATGTAACCGGCACGCAGCTGTGCCCCGAGAGCGTGGAGCTCTTTTTTACATATATGGAAAAAGTGGGAGTAATAGAAAAGGAGACCCTCTATGAGCACAAATGATATTCATAGAACAAACCAATACCTGACCTTCAGTTTGAGCGACGAGCTGTATGCACTTGAAGTGTCGAAAGTGAAAGAGGTGCTGGAGTATCAACCCATCACCAGGGTTCCTAAAACTCCGGAATACATGCGCGGAGTTATCAATGTGCGCGGGGGCATTGTACCGATCGTGGATCTGCGGCTCAAGTTTAATCTGCCGGCCGGCGAACGTACGGTGGACACCTGCATCATCGTGCTGGAAATCGCGCTGAACAATGAGACTATTACGGTGGGTACTATCGCCGATAATGTGCATGAGGTTATCCAGCTGCAGCCAGAGGACATCGAGCCCACCCCGAAAATTGGGACCCGGCTGGATACCGACTTTATCGAAGGAATCGGCAAAAGCAATGAGCGCTTCCTTGTTATCCTGAATATCGACAAAATCCTTACCGCTGAGGAGATCTCCTCGATGGCCGATCAGGCACAGAGCGAGGCGGCCGCACCTAGCGGTGATTCGGAGTAAAGGGAATATGGCTGAGAGACTGAGAAAAGGCTACTTGCCCCTCACGGTTCTGCTGATTGTAGTGTTGTACGCGACCCTTTTCATACCATCTCTGTCTCTGCGGGCTCTGATCGGGGTGCTGGCGGCAGTGCCGCTGATAGTCCTGGCCTTATTGCAAGGCCGCACTTTGTACAATCTCCGCGAAATGGGCAGTGCAGGCGGCGAACAGACCGGGGTCAGGGAAAGGGTGGACAGCGAGCCATCCGGGCGCCCCGGCCACACAGGCGAAGCCGGCGGGATCGCCGAACCGAAAGGCAGTGCCGAAGCCGCCGGCGGCGTGGCCCCGCAGCAGGTGGAGCAGCCCTCTGCGGAGCTGCATGAACAACTGCAAACGGATGCGCATCGCCATGTAATGGAGGCTCTCTCCGGTATGGCCGGGGTCATCCCTATCCTGAACCAGCAGCTGCAGGCGGTAATCGACTACACCGAAGAGGCGTCTATGGAGCTGTCGCGCAGCTTCATCAGCATCAACCGCAAGGCCAAGGAGCAGGTGCAGGATGTACGCCAGATCTTCGGGGCGATCTCGGAAAGTGAGTCGAACAGCAGTTCGGAAGGCGAATCCGAAAGCGCCCTGGTGGCTATCCGCAGCAATTTAAACACCTTGACCGAGGGACTGGACACCCTGCTCGAGCAGATTAAAAAGAACAGCGATTCGATTCATAGTGTGTTACGGCAGACAAAAACGATAGAGGAGATCGTAGCCACTACCAGTGAAATCACCGAAAACTCGCGGGTACTCTCTATCAATGCCACCATCGAGGCGGCCCGAGCCGGAGAACACGGCAGCGGTTTTGCGGTGGTAGCCGGAGAGTTCAAACAGATGACCGAGAAATCTGAGGAAGCGACCGCAGAGATCGAAGAGACAGTGAAAATGATCACACAGCTGATCTCTCAGGTGCAGAGCGAGATTGAAGAGAGCAAGGAGATGAGCCGGCAATTGGGAGAGCAGGCCAAAACCAGGGGACGCGAGTCGGTTGATAAAATCGATGCTATGATTGATGAGGCCAGAACAGATCTCGAAAAACTGAGCGGTCAGGCCGAATCATTTGCCAAGGACATCAATTCGATTATAATGTCGATCCAGTTTCAGGACATTACCCGGCAGAGAATAGAACATGTGATCGAGCCGCTGACGGAGTTCGCCGGTGATTTAGAGAAAATCGGCAGCTATATCGAGCACATCGATCAGGCTGATTCGGTACAACAGTTAAGCAATTTCGATTCTGCAGTGGATCGATTAAAGCAGAAATATACCATGGAGTCTGAGAAAGAGCTCATGGAAAAAAGCCTGAAGAAGGGAGATGAATAAAATGCCGCAAAAAATTCTCATTGTTGATGATTCAAACTCAATGCGCCAAATGATCCGCTTTACTCTGGAAGAGGAAGGCTATGAGATCGAGGAGGCGGTCAACGGTCAGCAAGGAACCGAGAAGCTGGAGAGTTTTCAGCCGGAACTGATAATTACCGACATTCACATGCCCGAGATGAACGGGATCGAGTTTATTACACATACCCGCGGGCATGCTAAGTTCAAATTCACCCCGATCATTGTACTCACCACCGAATCGGAGCAGCAGATGCAGGCCGAAGGCAAGAAAGCCGGAGCAACCGCCTGGCTGGTCAAGCCATTTTCACCGGATTTGCTGATTGAAACGGTGAAAAAGGTCAGCGGTTGATCTATTCTATCGGGCTGACCGGCACAGCGAGGAGGTAAGAGCATGGATATCCAAATAGAGGGAAATAAGCAGAGCTTACGTCTGGTATGCAGCGGCAATGCCACCGTGGATGCATCCGCTGAAATACGCGATGTACTGATAGACTCCCTTCAAAAAAGCAAAAAGGTGATTCTGGATGTAAGCGGAATCGGTAAAGCCGATATCTCCTTCCTGCAGCTGCTGATCTCTGCCGAAAAAACGGCACAGCAGAAGAAGAAAAGCATCGAGATAGATCCGAACAGCCATTCTCAGCAGCTGATTGATGCTGCAGTACAGGCCGGGTTCTGCCGGGAACAGGAACATCTGGGAGACGAGTCCATGCATACCATCCTCGCCACCTACCGGGCCCGAGTTTCTCAGGAGGCCAGAGATGTCTGATCAGTCAGAATATTATCGAGATGAAGCCCGCGAACTGCTGGAGCTGATCGAGCAGAAGTTGATCGACCTGGAAAACCAGCCCAAAGACGAGGAGGTGCTGAATGCAATTTTCAGGGCTTTCCACACCATCAAGGGCTCAGGAAGCATGTTCGGCTACGATAAGGTGGCCGCATTTACCCACGAAATAGAAACCCTGTTCGATTATCTGCGGGAAAAAAGGTTGTCCACAAACAAGCAGATAATCGACACCGCGCTGGCGTCAAAAGACTATATCTCCGATCTGATTTTTTCAGAGGAGCCGGC
>CAZAMY010000152.1:0-6150 GCA_964485995.1 uncultured Sediminispirochaeta sp. | reverse complement strand
GTTTTGACTTCCGAGACGATGGGGACGTAGACGTCGTAATGGGCCAGCTTGTCCAACTTGAGGGCCTTGCGGCGCAGCTCGTAGTAGCGGTGCAGGGCCGGCAGATTTTCGTGGACTACCTCGATCAGGTTGTCGTAGACGTTTTCGGGGACTTTGTCTGGAAACAGGGCCATTTGCCGGGCCGAATCGTAGCCGCGCACCCGTGAGCGGTAGATGTCGTCCTGCACGCTGCCGTCGTACATGGCGGCCAGACTGTGCACGTGGCTGCCGTAGACCTGGTAGAGCCGCTCATAAGCCGACTGGCGGACCTGCCGTGAGGGGTTGATCATGAAGGAGCTGAAGGTGGACTGGCTGAGGGGCTTGGGCCCGTCGGGGGTGGTGATGGTGCCGAAGTCGAAGTCGACGTTGGTCAGCGCCGAGAAGGCCTTTTCCGGGGCCTGCCGGGCCTCGGCCTGCATGGCCAGCAGTTTTTCCTCTTTCTGGCTGAGTACGTGCGGTTTGAAGCGCAGCAGCTTCTGCAACATAACTTTGTAGTCGGCTAGTTCGGGGGCGGCCAGGTACTGCTGCATGGTGGCGTCGGGGATGGCCTGGATTTCGGGGGTGAAGAAGCTGGTGGCCGCCGCGAGACGGGTAGCCACCTGCATGTAGCGGGCGAAGCGCTCCTGGTGGGCGCTGCTGCCGACGTCCTCGGTGGTGCGCAGGTGGGCGTAGTAGCCCAGCCGCTCCTCCAGCATCTCGGTCTCGTTGAGGTAGTCCAGGCACTGTGTGAACTGCTCGAGCGAGCGGTCGAGGCTGCCCTGGAACTGCTGCACCTTCTCGATGCGGGCTTCCAGGTCCTTGAGCCCTTTTTCCCACTCCTGGTCGGATGCAGCCAGCTTGGAGAGGTCCCATTTGTAGTCGTCCGGGATTTCGTGGCGCTCGAGGATGCGGTCTGTGGTTTCGGGGTTGCTGTTGTTATCGTTCATTTTAGCTTCCTTTTCTATGAGTGTGTGGCCAGCTACGCCGGCCCGAAGATGGGCTCAGGCCTGCTCCGTCAGTGATTCCAGCACCGCCTGCAGGCGGATGCCGGCGCGGCCGCGGTGGCTGATCTTGTTCTTCTCGGTCTCAGGCAGTTCGGCTACGGTTTTTTGGTAATCTGCCAGGTAGAAGAGCGGGTCGTAGCCGAAGCCGCCCGTCCCGCGGGGGGCGTGGATTATCTCACCCGGCAGGGTTTCCTGGGCGACAAAGAAGCGCTCAGGAGAGAACACCAGCACCATGCAGCAGACGAAGAATGCGCGTCGGTCGCTGAGCCTCTCCATTTTGTCGAGGAGGTACTGGTTACGGGCCGGGGTGTCGAGTTTGACCCCGCCGCCGGGCGATCCGTAGCGGGCGCTGTAGACCCCGGGTTCGCCGCCGAGAGCAGGCACTACCAGCCCCGAATCATCGGCAATCACCGGCTCGCCGGCCTGTTGGTACAGGGCCATGGCTTTGCCGTAGGCGTTAGCCAGAAAGGTAACGCCGGTCTCTTCAAAGCTGTAATCGATGCCTTTGGTGGTCGGAGTGAGCAGTGTATGACCGTCGAATATGACGGACAACTCCTCCATTTTATGCGTGTTTTCAGTTGCTACCAATATTTCCATAACAGACAGCATAATAAAAAGCCGGCTGCGCGTCCACAGCGTTGCGCCTACAGCAGCAATTCAAACTTTGAAAGTCATAGGGACTTTCAAAGTTTGAATATGCATCATTTTGTTAGAATAAACATCTATTTCTAAACATACAGAGGCATTCAAACTTTAGATAGTGCATTTAACTATCTAAAGTTTGAATTGCTGCGCCTACAGTACCTTTTAAGCCGAGCGGGGGTAGCGCTGCGGCCGGGCGGGAAGCCGCGGGGCATGGAGCGGCGGGTCTTGTAGCGACGCATCGGGAATCTTTTCGAGAATATAGAAAATCCCCGAATCGATAGAGCCTTTGGGGACATTCAGGACCTCGGCTATTTCCCGGTTGGTAGGATGAACGTGCATTTTCTTCAACTGGCGGGATACACGGTGCAGCCGGGCGCGGTTTTTATCCAGCTCGCCGCGGTAGTAACTCAGTTTGTCAGGGTTGTGAGAGTTGTAAACCTTCAGCTGGAGAAGATAGTAACGATACAGGCAGCTGTTGTAGTAGAGGCGGGTGCGGTCGAGGCGGTGACGCCGCAGCTCCACCTTCCGCCGCAGGGCCATTATGCAGTTGAGAAACCAGCGGCGGTCGATACGGGTGTACTGCACAATAGCCTCCATCAACTCATTGTTCAGGTATTCGCACTCCCGCAGAGCAACGTAAATCAGGCGTTTGCGGTAGGTTTTGAAGGAGTTGTGAATCTTATAAGGGACCTTTGACGGAATTGGTTCAGAGCATGCGGGTTCTTCCTGATGTACATCCCAGAACGACTCATAGGTACACAGCTGCCGGTCGAGCCGCTGCCGGCTGAGCTGCTTCTTATAGCTCAGCACCTGCCAGCGAAGCGTTGTGTAGAGGTACGCTTCGAAGGGACATCCGCGGAACTCGAACTGCAGAATCAGCCTTCGTATCTTCGGGTAGAAATCGCAGAAAAAATTACCAGCCTCATCAGCATCCAGTTGAAATTTGCGGTGCAGCTCGCTATAGATCCAGCAGGCTACCGCCCATTCGGCCTTCTGCATGCAGACCGGATTCGCTTGTCCCGCTAACACCTCTTCGGTTAATTTTGATGCGCGCATACTTCCTCTCCTTCACATTCAATCGGGTAAGGAAGTATGTATTTGCAATTTAAGTGCCAGTTTTCAGGCTCAGGATTGCTGCTTCTGGAGTTTTTAATGGATGAAAATTACAATTATTTACATTTCATGGGGTGGAGTAAGCTGAGTAGATCGACGGTGTTTAGTTTCTACAACTCTGAAGAGGCCGTCTTAGGGGCTTCATCGCCGGCTACCGCCGCCTCTAAGGCCGTACGGATGCGAGCTTCAGCGGATTCACGGCTGCCACTCCAGCTGAAACCGGCAGCTCTGGCGTGACCGCCGCCGCCCATTTCGAGGGCAATTTTACCGACATCCACAAAGAAATTAGACCGCAGTCCCACCGAACATTCGCCGGGCGACTCTTCGCGGATAAGCGCCACCGCTTCACAGCCTTTGATG
Organism: uncultured Sediminispirochaeta sp.; assembly: GCA_964485995.1. Lineage (GTDB taxonomy): Bacteria > Spirochaetota > Spirochaetia > DSM-16054 > Sediminispirochaetaceae > DSBN01. Next base: position 3,010 of record CAZAMY010000152.1, on the reverse strand, counting down.
CTCTGCAGTTGCTGGTAGAGGGTGTCTGAATCGCGGTTTTCGACACCATAGAGTTCCTGTTCTGCCAGGGTTTCATAGGTGATCAGAACCCTCCCGTCAGCATAGCCGCGGGTTCGGTTCAGCAGCAGCCCGAGCAGCTGTTTGGATGCCAGCGGGCGGCCGCCGTACATTTCTCTAAATATTTGGTTCGGATTTGCACCCGCCGCGGTAAGGCGGGCCGCCGCTTCGAAGGTCTCGCCGGTATGGGCGGTTAAATGCCGGAAAAAACCTGTGTCGGTGGCCAGACCGAACAGCAGTACCTGGGCCTCCTGCTCGGTGGGCGTAGAACCGGCGGCTTCGATTATATGCAGTATAAGGTAGGTGACCGAAGGGGCCGCGGCGTCGATGAACCGGTAGTCGCCGAAGGAGTTGCCGGAGGAGTGATGGTCGATCACGATTACCGGTAGACCGGCAATCTCCTCTGCAAGATAGTCTATGCGGTCGAGGGTGGAGCAGTCGAGCACAATTACCGCAGTTGTATGATGCTCTATTTCACTGGGTACATGTGACGAAAAATGGTGCTTTAGTTTCTCGAGCTCTGGGCGTTGAAAGGGGCCCGGCGAGATCAAATGGGTCTGTTTTCCGCTGCGCTGCAGAAACCAGGCCAGGGCCAACTGCGAGCTGATGCAGTCACCATCGGGCTCGCGATGACCGATAAGCAGGTAAGTGTCCCAGTCTGTTAGTGCATTGAGAATATTCTGTGGTACTGTTTTCATGCAATTACTCTATCCGTGTTCACGCGAACACCCGTAGTGAGAAGACTGATATTCGATGTAGTCTCGACTTTAAAACTCTAGTGCAAGCGTTTCGGCATCAAACTCGTCGTTAAAATTTTCCGGGTTCTCCAGATCGCCGTAAGTAATATGGTTGAGATCCCGCTGCAGATAAAGCCGAATGTGACTAAACTCCCCGTTCTCCCAGAAAATGGAGAAATAGGGGTAGGCCCGGTTGCGGGCCGTGATCAATTCGGCCTTGGGTGCATCATTTCGGTTTTCAGGCATGTCGAACCAGGCTTCCGGAACATAGAACACGGCAAAGTTCAGGTCAGCTTTCTGATATACAACTCTATACCCAAGATCGTGCAGATATACCTTGGCGATGGGAACAGATTTCACGTAATAATTCGATGGCTCGGCACATGCGAAACCAGCAAGTAGAATAGAAATTAGCAGTGTCAGTAATATTACCCGTCGTTTCAATGGGTCCTCCTTCTGTTCCAATCTCACTTCAATTATAGCGGCAGTGGTATACCAAATCAAGCGATTTTTGCATGATCCCGCTTTATCCCGCTTTATCCCGCTTTATGGAAACAAAAACTCCAAAGCCTCTTTGACTGTAGATGCAAAGTGGAACTCGATTTGAGATTTTACCTCTTTCGGCAGCTCCTCGGTATCCTTGCGGTTCTCTTCTGGCATGAGAACCGTGTCCAGCTTGTTGCGGTAGGCCGCCAGCACCTTTTCCTTGACTCCGCCGATAGCCAGTACGCGTCCGGTCAGGGTGATCTCGCCGGTCATAGCGGTACAGCGGCGTACCGAGCGGTTGGTGAGTGCCGATACCATGGCTGCGGCCAGGGTTATGCCGGCCGAAGGGCCATCCTTTGGAATTGCCCCCTGAGGAACATGGATATGAATATCCGTGTTTTTCTGAAAATCCTCATCCAAGTTGAACTCTTTGGTATGCGCGCGGACAAAGCTCAGGGCAATTTGGGCGCTCTCCTTCATCACATCGCCGAGGCTTCCGGTCAAAATGAGTTTTCCCTCTCCCGGCAGCAAGGACACTTCCACCGGCAGCATTTTTCCACCCATCTCTGTCCAGGCCAGCCCATGCGCCATACCCGGCGAGGCTGACTTGTACACCAGGTCCTCTTCGAATGGGGCCGGACCGAGGTATTTCTTGAGGCTCTTTTCGGCTACCACTACCTTGAACTCCGGTTCGGGGTTCTCTTCAGTGGGCATACGCCCCTCTTTAACCGCCTCGCGGGCAATCTTCCGTATAATCGCGGCGATTTGCCGTTCGAGATTGCGCACCCCCGACTCCATAGTATAGGTTCTGATAACCGACAAAATGGCCGGCTGCTGAAACTTCACATCCGCCCAGGCCAGACCATTTTCCCGCAGCTGTTTCGGAATTATAAACTGCCGGGCAATCTGCTCCTTTTCCAGGTCGGTGTAGCCGGGAATTTCGATAATCTCCATCCGGTCGCGCAGGGCCGGGGGGACCGAGTGCACCGAGTTGGCGGTGGTGATAAACATAATGTGCGACAGGTCGTAGGAGACCTCAAGATAGTGGTCCATAAAGGTGGAGTTCTGCTCCGGGTCGAGTACCTCCAGCAGAGCCGAGGCGGGGTCGCCGCGGAAGTCGTTGCTGAGTTTGTCGATTTCATCCAGCAAAAAGACCGGATTGATAGTGCCGGCTTTACGCAGCGACTGGATGACCTTGCCCGGCAGGGCACCGACATACGTTTTGCGGTGGCCGCGAATTTCCGCCTCGTCGCGTACCCCGCCGAGGGATACCCGGATAAACACGCGGTTGATTGCCCTGGCCACCGAGCGGCCCAGGCTGGTTTTCCCGGTTCCCGGCGGCCCGACGAAACAGAGAATCGGCCCTTTGGCTTTTTCCTGCAGCTGACGGACTGCCAGAAAATCCAGCACCCGCTCTTTCGGTTTGGCCATGTCGTAATGGTCTTCATTTAGAATCTCTTCGGCCCGGTTGATATCACGGTTGTCTTCGCTCTTATTGCTCCAGGGCAGGTCGGCCAGCCACTCCAGGTAAGTTCGCAGCACCCCCGATTCAGGGGACATCGGCTGCAGTCTGGACAAGCGCTTGGATTCCTTCTCGGCCTTGTCGAGAATCTCCTGCGGCGGGTTTTTGGTCTGAATCTTTTCAATCAGCTCCTTGGCACCACTGGTGTCTTCTTCGTCCCGGCCGAGTTCCTTATTGATTTGGCGGATCTGCTCGTTGAGGTAATATT